>JADFYX010000284.1 GCA_015232795.1 Magnetococcales bacterium | reverse complement strand
AATATTGGCCACATTACGGGCAAACTCCACCACCGCCATCTGCATACCCAGACAGATTCCAAAATAGGGTATTTTTGACTCACGAGCATGGCGAATAGCGATAATTTTACCCTCGGTTCCCCGCTCTCCAAAGCCACCAGGAACCAAAATACCATCAACACCACTCAATGAGGCTTCGGGATCCTCTTTTGTCAGGTTTTCTGAGTCAACCCACCTTACAAGAACCTTGGAATCGTTGGCAATACCACCATGTGACAGGGCTTCATTCAACGATTTATAGGCCTCTTTTAACTCCATATATTTACCAACAATGGCGATGGTCACTTTGTGGGTTGGGTTAATAGTTTTATCCAGCACATATTCCCAATCTTCCATCCGAGGCTCTGCCCCTTGCAGGTTTAGTTGCAGCAAAACCTTTCTCGATAGACCCTCAAGATACAGAGCAAATGGAACCCTGTAGATACTATCTTGATCTTGACAAGCGATGACAGAATCTAGGGATACATTGCAAAATTGGGCAATTTTTTTGCGCAAATTAGACGGTACTTCACGATCTGTACGGAGAATTAATAGATCTGGCTGAATACCAATAGCCAACAACTCTTTAACTGAGTGTTGTGTGGGTTTGGTCTTAAGCTCTCCAGCGGTGGGTATATATGGTACAAGGGTTAAGTGGATAAAGAGAGTGCGCTCCCGGCCCAGATCATTACGCATCTGGCGGATAGCCTCCATAAACGGCAGTGATTCAATATCACCAACTGTACCACCTATCTCAATAATGGCAATCTGGACATCGCCAGCCACACTGTGGATGGCCTGTTTTATGGCATCTGTTATATGGGGAATTACCTGAACTGTAGAGCCGAGATAATCTCCCCGTCGCTCTTTATTTATAACCCGTTGGTAGATCCGTCCTGTGGTAAAGTTATTGGCCTTACTCATGGGGATATTTAAAAACCGCTCATAGTGGCCCAAATCAAGGTCGGTCTCAGCACCATCATCGGTTACAAACACCTCACCATGCTGAAATGGACTCATGGTCCCAGGATCAACATTGATATAGGGATCTAACTTTTGGATAGTGACCTTATAACCTCTTGCCTGCAACAGACATCCCAACGAGGCTGCAGCCAACCCCTTGCCAAGAGACGAAACAACACCACCAGTGATAAATACAAACTTTGTCATTAATCTTTCCTTAAATCTGCATATTCTTTTAAATATACAGCTAAACCCCTTTTTCTCGCACTATTGCAAGAACTCATTCATATATTAAAATATGCAATTTGTAAGAGTAACAGAAAAACCCATTAAAGCTCAATCCACACTAGCTATGTTATTTTTAAAAACTCACATCTTTATACAATCATTACAGATTTTTTTTACCAGTAGCAAAAGAGAATTTTTTAACCACCTCAAGAGCAGAAGCTTCCAACCCATCTCCTCCCTCCAGCCATATTATATTGGCCCCTCTTTTGACCATACGGCGAAACCATGTATCTTGGCGTTTGGCAAATTTATGGATTGCCTGGTTTAGCTTAATAAAAAGAGTCTCCCTATTTATCTGCCCATGTAACATTTGACAGATAAAACGGTATTCCAAACCATAAAACATTAATCGCTCGGCTGAAACACCCGATGCCAACAACCCCTCCACCTCCTCAATCATTCCCTCTTTTAAGCGTTGTTCTAAACGCAAAGTTATTCGCTTGCGTAAAACAGCACGTTCCCAGGCAATACCCAGTAGCAACCCATCCACTGCTGGTGGTGGGGGAAGTTTGGCAAGCAGGGGTTTTTCCCCCTCAGCAATCTCAATCGCGCGAACAAGACGGTCTCTATCTAGTTGATCGGTAACATTGTGTTGTTTGGGACGAACGACATTGAGGCGTTGCCTTAACTCTTCCATTGTCAGCTTGGCTAATTGTTCTCGTAACAGAGGATTTTGGGGTACAGGAACCAGACGATACCCCCCAAGCAGTGAATCCAGATAGAGACCACTACCCCCTACCAATATCGGTAGAGCGTCACGGTTACGGATATCTTCCACACATTGATAGGCAAGCCGTTGATAATCAAAAAGGTTAAACTCTTCTCCCGGCTCCACAATATCTATTAAATGATATGGAACCTGCCCATATTCTCGCAAATCTTTACCTGTGCCGATATCCATGCGTGAAAAAACCTGCCGGGAATCTGCGGAGATAATCTCTCCTCCCAATTTTTTGGCCAGCATCACCCCCAACTGAGTTTTTCCTGAAGCTGTGGGACCAACAACGGCTAACAGATTTTTCATTTATTTATGACGTTTAAGTATGGATGGTGCAACAAAAAGATAGAGGGCGACTGGGGGTACTAAGGCAACAAGTAGTTGCTCACGAAGATGTTTATATTGCCTTCTAAAAAGAGAGACCAAAACCCTGCCAAACCCAAACTGAAACCAAAGTAAAGAGCATAAAAACCACATCTCCTGCCAATTTCCACCACCGCTAACACGGAAATGCTCATTGATTATTGTTAGGCTCAGCACTCCCCAGACAAGTGCAGCTATCCACCATGACATAAATCTCATTTGCCCATTTCTCATCGGCTTTTTATCCCCACAGCAACACCAAAAGAGCCACGAGATACAGCTCTTGTTCCACGTTTTGTCGTAAGAGCAACTCGTCCCTTTTGTTCTTCTTTACCTGTTTTTTTTGCAGGAGTAGCCTCATCATTATTTTCTACACCAATACCCAAAGTATCCATACGAGAAAGCAGGGCATCTATCTGCTGTTGGGGATGACGACGACCACGAATAGCTCTGGTTCCAGCAATGGCAATAATTTCCAACTCACGAAAACCAGCCTCTGAAAAGCGAGAAATTGCCTCATAACGCAGATCACTAAAACGGTACGCTTTCATGCGGGCTGTGAGCAAAACCTGACGGAAAATCCGGTCTATGGCGTAGGGTCTTCTGGTATCATATCGGCCCTGTTCCCCATAAAAAATCAGTTTCACATCATCCGGGCGATTTTCTTGGTGCAAAGCCTGGGCAAAAACTTTGAGAGCCTTTTGACTAAGAGGGACTATGCGCTGTGCTCTACTTGGGGTTTTAGGTACAACTACTATGCGTTTTTGCAAATCAATATCAGTATATTTTAAAGAAAGAATTTCACTTTTTTTCAATGCAGTTAAAAGAGAGATGCGCACAATCAACCCTAAAAATGGATTGCTCAGTCTATCGCAAGCTGCCAGCAACCTAACCTGCTCACCTGCCCGCAAACGTCGGTCCCGGCTGTGGGTTCTGGCTGTAGCACCCAAATTATTAACCGGATTAACCTCAACTCCTATCTGCCATTTGGCTATAGAACGTTCAAACAGATCCGCCAAAAAAGCAAAATCTTTCTCAACTGTTGTGGCAGAAGCACCCTTAAGACGTTTTTCCCGATATCCATCCAATAACAGGGGAGTTATTGAAGTCAAAGGGGTGTCACTTCCCAACCCTTTTACAAGGGTGCGTCCCAACCGCTCATGACGGGCTATACTCTGAGGTGATAGTTTTTGCGACACCTCAGCCATGTAGCGTTCTAAAGCCATTTTAAGAGTAATTTCTGATTGTTCTTCTTGGGACATAAGCTCCACATTATTTGCAATAATTTATTATTTCATAAGCAAGTATATCACAACTCCACCAGAAGCTAACCAAAGATTGGTAATGTTACTGACAACTA
>JADFYX010000283.1 GCA_015232795.1 Magnetococcales bacterium | reverse complement strand
TTTTTTGACTCAGCAGGCGAGCCAAAAGACCAGCAAGGCGTTGCAGTTTTATTGTGACGAACCCTAAATTAGCATTTTAATGCCGAATAAAAATCGCGAACTTGGGCTGGTTTCAATACGCTCGAGAGAGAGAATGGTACAGACCCAACTGGTTCAACGAGGGATAAACGATCCCCGTGTTCTTGCAGTTATGCGTGGAGTCTTGCGCCATCTATTTGTTGATGAAGCATTAGCTGGACGGGCCTATAGTGACTCAGCCCTTCCTATTGGTGAAGGGCAGACTATCTCGCAACCATTTATTGTTGCCAGAATGACAGAATCTCTCCAATTAGTGGGGGATGAAGAGGTACTAGAGATAGGTACTGGCTCTGGTTATCAAACTGCGGTTTTAGCAGGACTCTGCAAAAAAGTTTACACCATAGAACGCCATACAAAACTTGCCGACAAAGCTCGCCGTAAGCTCCGCAATCTTAATATTCACAATGTTATCTATCGCAATGGCGATGGAACTTTAGGCTGGCCTGAAGATAGGCTTTTTGACCGTATTTTGGTTACAGCAGGTGCTCCGGTAGTACCCGAAAGCCTAATTGACCAACTTTCTATTGGGGGCTTTTTGTTGATTCCAGAAGGTGGTGCAGATTGCCAAGAACTAGTACGACTCATTAAACAAGAAGATGGCTCTATAAAAAGAGAGATTTTAGAGATGTGTCGTTTTGTACCGTTGGTAGGTGCCAAAGGCTGGGCTGAAACCTGATGATCCGACGTTTATACCAATGGACCATGGATCTGGCAGCCTCTCCAAATGCTGTTATCGCCCTATTTTTGGTGGCACTGGCAGAATCCTCTTTTTTCCCCATACCCCCCGATGTCCTGTTAATTCCGATGGTTTTAGCTAAACCATTAAAGGGGTTTTGGTTTGCAACTGTCTGTACAATTGGCTCTGCTATAGGTGGTGCATTTGGATATTTGATTGGCCAGGAATTTATGCCTATAATCGGCGAACCAATTATTCGATTTTATGGAGCAACAGACCGTTTTGAACATCTAGGAGAACTTTTTCGCCAGCATGATGTGTGGATTATTGCTATTGCCGGGTTTTCTCCTATACCATATAAACTTTTTACAATATCTGCGGGACTCTTTGGCTCTAACTTTGCCATATTTTTTATAGTCTCAATACTGTCTCGTGGGGCACGTTTTTTTCTGGTAGCAGCCCTGTTAAGATGGGGAGGTGAGCGGTTAAGGCTTTTGGTAGAGAAGCATTTAGAGCTATTAACCGTTATAATTTTACTGCTGGTTATTGCAGCTTTTACATTAATTAAATTAATTTAAGTGACTATGTTTGCCAAACTTCGTATATGCCATTTGTATTTATTGCTTCCGATATTGTTAGCTATAGGAACAGCTAGCTGTACACAAAACTCTACAACTACACCCAAGGTACGTATTGCAAGCGGTCCTCCTTTGGCTTGGGGTGAAGAGGCTGACGAATATATTGGTAAATCAAAAAGTGACATCTACATAGTGCATCCTGGAGATACTTTGTGGGCTATTGCTGCTGTACATGGTATTGAATTAGAACAGCTAGCCGAGTGGAACAGCGATGTTAATAGCAGTCAACTGCGTATTGGTCAGAAGTTACACTTAGTTGCTCCCAAGAAGCCCAAAGAAGACAAACCAGCCGTTATTATTAAAAGAGCAACAATAACTGAAGAACCAATTAAGCCAGTAAAAAATCTGCAATTGGCAAAAACTCTCAGTGATACTGAAACCAGCGAAAAACCACCTGCGAAAATAGAGCTCCCCCCCACACAGGCCGTAACTATAGCAAAAACAGAAAAACCTCATGAAGTTGAGGAAGTCAAAAAGCCAGAAAAACCAAAAAAAGCAGTAGCGAGAAAATTTGGAACCTGGAAACTCCCCAAATATTCTCCCAAAAAATGGTTATGGCCCCACAAGGGCAAGGTAATCAACCGCTTTGGCCGTCGTGGTCAACAGCGTAATAACGGTATAGACATTGCGGTTAGGGTTGGCGATCCCGTAAGAGCTGCTGCCGATGGTATTGTTGCCTATGCAGACTCAGGGCTACCGGGTTACGGCAAAATGATCCTTTTACGCCATGGCGGCTCCTACATGACTGCATATGGGTATATTAATCAAATTTTAGTTCGTCGTGGACAACCTATAAAAGCTGGTGAACGTATCGCATTAGCTGGGCAATCGGGACATGCCTCCACTCCGAGGCTGCATTTTGAAATCCGCCGTAAGGTTAAACCACTTAACCCACTCAAACATCTTCCCAAGCATAAATAAGGGAGTTTCATGATGAGTAATTTGGGACTTCAGATAGATGATGCGAACTTTACCACAGCAGGAATTCAAAAAGAGGCTGAACTTCTAAAACTGGTAAAGGGGCGTATTAAAAACTGGAAGGTAGGCAATATGCCGCCTTTTATGACTCTTCCCACAGATAAAAACATCCTGAAAACAGTGGAAAAATGGCGTAAGAAAATCTGCAAGCGGGCAAATAAACTCGTTGTTTTTGGTATAGGCGGCAGCTCTTTGGGGGGAGAGATGCTGGTCAATGGCCTTAAAAAAAAGGGGGGGATTAGGGTAAAATTTTACGATAATGTAGACCCATATACCCTAGCCAACCTTACAAATGTAGATTGGCAAAAAACATTTTTGTTGGTGGTTAGCAAATCTGGTGGAACGGCAGAAACCTTGAGCCAGTTTTTAACCACCCTTTCAGCTATGCAAAACAGTTTAGGCGCGGATTTTAGCCAGCATGTTGCCGTTATCACCGAAAACCGCAAGAGTGATCTTGGTAAAATTGCCAAGCATTTAGATATACCAATTATTAAACATCCAGCTGTTGGCGGGCGTTTCTCTGCCCTTTCCATAGTCGGTCTGCTTCCAGCAGCAGTTGCAGGAGCAGATATCGATGGACTCCTTAGTGGGGCCAACTCTATGTTGGACAGATGTTTATCTGCTGATTTAGAAACAAATCCGGCACTGCAAGGAGCCATTAGCCAATATTTAATGACACAAAATACAAAGAATATCAGCATTTATATGAGCTACGGGCAAAAATTAGACAGGGTTGCAGCTTGGCAAAGTCAACTTTTGGGAGAGAGTCTGGGTAAAACTGATAATATGGGTAACTCCCATGGTTTAACTCCTGTTGCTGCCCGAGGGGTAACAGATCAACACTCACAACTGCAACTCTACCTTGATGGTCCTAACGATAAACAGTTTACCTTTTTTTATGATCCCAAGAGTGCCAATTCTGGGAGAAAAATTGGCAAAAAATTTAGTAAAAAATTTAAAAAGTTAAAGTCAGTTGCACCACTGATTGGTCGCAGCACAGGAGCACTTTTCAAGGCAGAATTTCTGGGCACCAGAGATGCTCTTATCAATCGTCATTTACCGGTAAGAACATTTAATATCGCCACTGGAGATGCAGTTGCTTTCGGTGAGATGATCATCCTGTTAGAATCAGAGACAGTCATAATGGCGGAGTTTTTAGGAGTTGATGCTTACGATCAACCAGCAGTGGAAGATAGTAAAACAAGGGCACGGGTCTATTTGACACAGGAGAGTCTTAGTTAATCATTGATTTAACTAACCAAAAAGTATAGACAAACATATAAGATAGGAATACGCTATGCAGCCTCAAGATCTCGAAAAATATAATATTATTGGTGTTACCCAAGTTGTTCACAACA
>JADFYX010000282.1 GCA_015232795.1 Magnetococcales bacterium | reverse complement strand
GTTTAATAATCTGACTTTTTTTTTTTTTTTTTTTCCCAATAAAGTTATTCATCGAGTTGAAAAATTTAAGATTATTTCGGCTACGTTCCTGAATGTTTTGATAGTACCTGGCAATTTTTTTCTTTTTTCTGCCAAGCACACCACCGCTGCTATTGATCTCATGGATAGCAAGTTTTGCCCCCTGTTTTATTGCTAACGCAGCCTGGGAATTAACGACTGAAAGATCAGCATCGAGACCAATTAAAATTGGGGAAGAAGCAGTGTTATTTGCCTGTTGTAAAATATTCAGCTCTTCTGCCAATGAAATAATATCAGCTCCCAACATGGACTCAAATTTTCTTGGTATATGGGATAGTTTCTTCCGTAATATATTTTTTTCTGCCTGCGTCAATTGGGATATTTGCACATTAGATTTCTTGATGGTTACTAAAAAAACCTCTTCTCGACGTTGCGTCTCCTCTCTTTCCCAGTTGGTAATCTCCTTGGCTGTTTCTAATAGAAGGCGTTGGTCAATAAGGGAAATGTCATTGAGCCGTTTTTTACTTATTGAAAAAACATAGCCAAGATAGGCGTGGTTGCTAAGGGTTAAGTTAGATTGGACCGTGTGAAAATCCATGGATACGATGGCAGCCAGAGGGTTCTCCTGGCCGTCAACAATCCCATCCGCTAAAGCCTGCTTGGTGGAGTGAAAGTCTACAGGCAAAGTGGAAGCTCCCAATGCTTCAAACTGTTCTTGGATGATCCGACTTTTCATGATACGCATTTTAAGGTTTTTGAACTCTTTAGGAGAGTGCAAAGGTTTGTTGGCAGTAAAATGTTTGAATCCATTCTCCCAAATAGTGACACCTCTCAGACCTATACCTTCCAACTTACTGAGAAGTTTTGCTCCAAACTCACCATCAAGAGCCATATAGAGCTCATTTCTAGAGTTAAAGAAAAAAGGCAGATCCATAACCTGCATAGCTGGTACGGCAGTGCTCAGTTTAGCCGTCGGGGTAAGGATCATGGCCAATTCACCCCGCCTAGCCATTTCCAACATCTGGTTGTCGTTGCCTAGCTCTTGATTGGGATGAACGGTGACATTAATTCTGCCTTTACTTTTTTCAAAAACACGTTTGGAAAAAAGCTTAGCGGCGGCATGTAGTGCCGTTCCTTCGGGAATATTCAAACCAAGACGCAGTTTGTTCGGCTTTAAAATATTATTTTTGGTAGCATTTTCAATATTGGTTCTATGGTGGATGCGAATAGCCAGAATGCTCAAAATCAGAACCAATGCTACGGACAGCACTACGATAATCTGCTTTTCTTTCATACATACCGCCAAAATTTAGAATAAACTTATGAACATACAGGTATCTAACAGGCAGATCATATCATATTGTCGGCAATATGCTACAAATTCAGCAATGATGAAGACACAGCCCATCTCTTGGCTCTGCCAAATCTAAGTGAAAGGTTACAACCCAGCATTATCTAATCGTGGAGTTGTGACTAGTGGGATAGAAGGTGTGCTTGCTCAATGGGTAACGGTTGATCCTCACACAGTATGCTATATTAATCATTGTTCATCTATGCTATAGTTAGAACACTATCTTTTTGCAATAGTACAAATGTAGAGACCTTTTTAGTTTGTCCACATTGTCTATAAAAAAAGATCAATTGGTTAAGTAAGTTGTTTGGTGAAGCATGGTTACTTTGCAATATGTCGGTAAACGGAAAGAGAAAAACATAGGATTATGTTTTTCTAACAACTCTTTTTTAGCCGTAATCACTCTGATTATCAATCTACTTTGCATACTGGTTGCAACAAACGGCCAGTGTGCTCTTCAAGCGGGGATGAAATCTGATGATACCGTAGTTTTGGCTTTCAGTCCTGCTGAGATGGCATATTTGCAGAGCAAAAAGGTCATTACCATGTGCATTGACCCGGATTGGATGCCCTATGAAAGGATTGATGACAGTGGGCAGCACGTGGGTATGTCCGCAGATTACATGAAGATATTCTCTGCTCGTATCGGGATTCCTCTACAGTTGCTACCGACTGTTTCCTGGTCCGAAAGCCTGGAGTTTGCCAAGGCGCGGCGTTGTGATATTCTCTCACTGCTCAACGAATCCCCAGATCGGCGTAAATTTCTTAATTTTACTCCTCCTTACGTAGAATCCCCAATTGTTTTAGTAACTCGTGACGATGTTACTTATTTAGAGGGGTTGCCAGCTATTGGGAAACGTACCCTCTCAACTCCCAAGGGCTATATTCATGGTGAGCGACTACGAGAGGATTTTCCTGAGTTGAATCTGATTACCGTACCCACGGTATACGATGGTCTGTTAATGGTCTCCAAAGGGGAAGTTTTTAGCCATCTGGGGTCACTCTATGTAGTGGTCAACGAAATCCAGAAACGGCAATTAAGTAATCTGAAAATTTCCGGTCATACCCGTTACCAGCATAAATTGGCTATCGGTGTGCGTAATGATGACGCCACACTACTTGCTATCATGTCCAAAGCAGTGAAATCTATCAATCCCAAAGAGCACATATCAATTCGCCGTAATTGGACAGCTACCCGGTTTGCTCACGAAGTTGATTATTCCACAATACGTAAGATCCTAATCTTGGGCTTGTTGTTTATCGGGGTTATCCTCTTCTGGAACCGCAAACTCTCTAAGCTCAACCAACGTATCAAAGAGAGTGAGGACCGTTATCGCACCCTACTTGAAATAGCCCCAGATGGTGTTATCGTCCATAGTGGGGGGATTGTGCGTTATGCCAATAAGACTCTGATAAATATGCTGAACGGAAAGTCGGAAGAGAGTCTGATTGGCAAGTCGGTTATGGATATTGTTCATCCCGACTATCGAGAGCAGGTTAAGCAACGGATACAAGAAGTTCAAAGTGGCCCTGGCGATATTCCAGCAATGCGTCAGCAGTTGTTAAGTTTTGATGGGCGGACGATCAATATCGAGGCAAAGGGCCGTAGAATCAACTTAGACAACAAGCCAGCCTCCATCACTATTTTGCGAGATATCACTAATGCCATCTCACTGGAGGAGGATCTGCGTCAGGCTAAGGAGCTGGCTGAAAACGCCACTCGGAAAAACCAGCTAATCCTGGATGCTGCTGGTGAAGGGATCTACGGTCTTGATCGGGAAGGAGTTACAACATTTGTCAATCCTGCTGCTGCTAAAATGATAGGTTGGAAGCAGGAAGAGCTTGTCGGTCTTTCCCATCATGATGTATTTCGCCACACCCATGCTGATGGTTCACACTATAATCGTGAAGATTGTCCTATTTACGCTTCATTACATGATGGTAAGGCACATAATATTAAAAATGAGGTTTTTTGGCGTAAAAATGGATCATTTTTTCCCGTTGAGTATGTGAGTACTCCTATCATTGAAAAGGATAAAATTATTGGGGCGTTGGGGATGGGCAAGATACTCAATGAGAACAGGCGGTTGAAACAGGCTATAAAAAATGGTAGCGATGATCGAGCTGTGTTTGTATCTTCTTTGATGAAAAATGTAGAAAGTATGACCCTCAAAGTGGCCAGGAGCGATGCCACCGTTCTCATCACAGGGGAATCCGGTACCGGTAAGGAAGTTGTTGCCAGCCTGATACATCGTTCCAGCCCCAGGGCCTCCCAGCGTTTTGTAGCGGTAAATTGTGCAGCCATAACCGAGACCCTTGTTGAATCGGAACTTTTTGGCCATGAGAAGGGTGCGTTCACC
>JADFYX010000281.1 GCA_015232795.1 Magnetococcales bacterium | reverse complement strand
AATAACGAAGGGGAACCACATATAGCAAGTATTAGTCAGAGTATTTGAGGTATTTTGAGTCGCAATAATTAGGAGTTTATACGCTATGTCAGTTACATTGACCAACAATGCAGTAAAAAAATTATCCAATCTTTTTGCCGAAGAGAACAACCCTGACCTTAAATTGAGAATTTTTGTTTCCGGTGGTGGCTGTTCCGGTTTTCAATATGGTTTTACTTTTGATGAAAAACAAGAAGATCAAGACACTGTTATCGAAGCCGATGATGTAAAAGTTTTAATTGATTCTATGTCTTTGGGACATCTTGCTGGTTCCGAGGTGGATTATGTAGAAGATTTAAATGGTTCACAATTTGTCATTAAAAATCCAAATGCTGCAAGTACTTGCGGTTGTGGTCAATCTTTTACGCCCAATGATAAAGGCGGATGTAGTAACGAAACATAGTAAACTCGGTTGTCTAACGGGGTTTTGTTCATGTTTTTGCATATTTAGTTCTTGCATAACACCCCTATTGCCACCATATAATCTAAAGCTCTATACCTGTTCATTTGGCGTTCATGCCTTTTGATGTTTTGTTTGTTAACGGAAAAAAGAACCTAATGTCCAATAAAAATAAAGATCAAGAAGATAAAGAGACTTCTGACACACCTGCAGAAGAGGTGGAAGCTGTTGAAATTGTCGATGAAGATCAGGACCCCAAAGAGTCAGAAGAGAGCCAGGCAGAAAATCTTCCAATAGAGATTACAAAAGTACTACCCAACGAGTTGGTTATATATCCTTTGGGGGGACGACCTTTTTTTCCTGGTATGCTTACTCCAATACAGGTTGATGGTTCGCCATATTATGAAATAATCCGTAAAGCTCTGGATACTCCTGGCAAAATGTTTGGCATTGTTTTATCTCAGGCCGAAGATGGAAAAGATGTTTTTGACTCCAAAAAGCTGTTTAAAATCGGCACGGTGGCGCGGATTATGGAGTCAGCCATCGATGAAGATAAAAAACAGGTAAAACTTTTGGCAGAGGGTTTGTCTAGATTTGAAATTAAAGAGATAGTAGCACCTAACCCACCAATTGTTGCCCTTGTGGTTCACCATGAAGAGCCATCAGAATTAAGTGATAAAGAGGCGGATCTTTTAAAGCCATATACCATGGCGGTGATCAGTACTTTAAAAGAGATTTTAAAGTATGACTCTCTCTATCAGGAGCAGGTTAAAATGTTCCTCTCCCGGCATAATTTTGGTGAGCCGGACCGTTTAGCCGATTTTGTCGCCTCTATGACCAGTTCCAAACGTGAGGAGTTGCAAGAGGTTCTTGAAACTCTAAATATTCGCGCTCGCTTGGAAAAAGTCCTCTCTTTATTGAAAAAAGAGCTGGAGATGGTCAAGCTCCAAGATAAAATATCTCGTCAGGTTGAAGAGAGTATTTCGGATAATCAACGGCAATTTTTCCTTCGTGAGCAACTCCGTGAGATCCAAAAAGAGTTAGGGATAACCAAAGATGACCGTACCGCAGACGTTGATCAATATCGTAAAAGATTAAAAAAGCTTACTTTAACAGAAGAGGTAGAGAAAAAAATTAATGATGAGCTGGATAAACTTTCAGTACTTGAGACCGGATCATCAGAATATGGCGTAACTCGCAACTATGTGGATTGGCTAACCAGCCTACCATGGGGAATTTTCTCCACCGACAAGCTGGATATCAAACGGGCGAGAAATATCCTCAACCGTGACCATGATGGTCTGGATGATGTAAAAAAACGTATTTTAGAGTTTCTAGCTGTTGGCACCCTTAAGGGGGAGATCGGTGGCTCTATTATTCTTCTTGTAGGACCACCAGGAGTAGGAAAAACCTCAATTGGTCGTTCGGTAGCCAGAGCGGTTAAACGGGAGTTCTTCAGATTTTCAGTGGGTGGTATGCGGGATGAGGCAGAGATAAAAGGCCATCGTCGTACCTATGTTGGGGCAATGCCCGGTAAAATTTTACAGGCTCTGCGTCTTAAAAAGGTTGCCAACCCAATTATCATGCTGGACGAAGTGGATAAAATTGGTGCCAGCTATCAGGGTGATCCGGCCTCTGCACTTCTTGAGGTTCTCGACCCGGAACAGAATGTAGAATTTTTAGATCATTATATGGATGTGCGTTTTGATCTGTCGAAAATTCTTTTCATCTGTACTGCCAACCAGATCGACACAATTCCCCGACCACTCCTTGACCGTATGGAGGTGATCAGGCTTTCGGGTTATATTACTGAAGAGAAGCTGCAAATAGCCAGAAACCATTTAATTAAAAAACAGTTGGACAAAAATGGTCTGGACGCATCTCACCTGCGTTTTTCTAAAGAGGCATTAAGAACTATTGTCGAGGGTTATGCGCGGGAGGCTGGGGTACGGCGGTTGGAGCAAAAAATAGGCTCTATTGCCAGAAAAGCAGCGGTAAAAATTTTAGAAGGTGAGACTGCGACGCCAATAAGGGTTGGGCAAGATCAGGTTGTGGATTTCTTGGGTAAACCTGATTATCGCAACGAAAAACCCTTTAAAGGAATTGGCATTGTAACTGGTTTGGCCTGGACATCTCTGGGTGGTGTTACCATGGATATTGAGGTGGTTAATATTTCTGGTAGCAAACCCGGCTTTACCCTGACAGGACAACTTGGCGAAGTTATGAAGGAGTCGGCCCAAATAGCCTTTAACCATGTTAAAAGTCATATTAAAAAACTAGGTGGGGATCATAAGCGGTTGTTAGATGATTTGATCCACATTCATGTACCCGAAGGTGCAACCCCTAAAGATGGTCCATCCGCAGGTATTGCTATTGCTACTGCTTTGTTATCAATGAGTAAAAATCAAATTGTCCCCAGACAGATCGCCATGACTGGTGAGATAACCTTGACTGGTCAGGTGTTGGCGATTGGTGGGGTTAGAGAAAAGGTAATTGCTGCCCGTAGAGTTGGTATTAGAGAGCTGTTTCTGCCAGAAGCCAACCGCAAAGATTATGAAGAGGTTCCAGACTATATCAGAGAAGGTTTTACAGTTCACTTTGTGAAAAAATTCAGCCAGGTAGCCAGATTGGTTTTTGATTGATAATGTAGGTTTAATCAAGTCGTCGGAGGGTGAGCTTATAGCTCGGATATTTTTTTTATAGCTTTATTTTTCTGTTTCGTGTATTTCTAGCTTTCTTTAAAACATACACAACTGATTTTTTAAGGGGAGTACGGTGCTAATAAAGCAACTAAAAAGAATACTTAAGATGGCAATCATTGAAAAACGCGGTGATTGGTATATCGCAACATGCCCAATAATATCTCCAGTCGGCTCCCAAGGCAGAACCAAAAAAGAGGCCGTGGAGAATTTAAAGAGAGTATTAAGTATCTATATCAGCTCTTGCTTTGATTTAATAATTACAGAAATGATAAATGAAGCCAAATCTGTTAACGGGGCTTGTCAATCTCCTGGATGAACCTGGTATTGGCAGTTGTATTTTGACTAGATAATACTTAGTCCAAATTTTGCGTTAGACTTGCAATATAGAATGAGCTTCTCATCACAATTGCCAAGCCATACGGTTAATACCTACAATTACTTGGTAAAATTATCAGAGTAAAGCTGTGGAGTTCTAAGTTGTATCTAGTTTTGTTGTTCAATAAAAAGCAATTCATAATCTTTATATCCTCTGAGCTTGTGAAAAAATGAAACCCGTAGCGAGAGCGTCCCAAAACGCCCCCCGTGACATGGCGGAATGGGACAAATTG
>JADFYX010000280.1 GCA_015232795.1 Magnetococcales bacterium | reverse complement strand
GGTTATGTCCCGCAAAAAATGCCCATTGACCCCACCCTCCCCTTGCCGGTCCACCGCCTGATGACTCTCACCATTAACAAACCCAAAGAACAGATATCTGCTGCACTGGAAGAGACAGGCATTGAACATTTGATCAACGCCCAAGTGTGCACTCTGTCTGGTGGTGAATTTCAACGGGTACTGTTAGCGCGCGCCTTACTCCATGAACCCCAACTGTTGGTTTTGGACGAACCTGTCCAAGGGGTAGATTTTGCAGGTGAAGCCGAGCTTTATGAATTAATCAAAAAAATTCGCGATCATTACAGTTGTGGAATTCTGCTTATATCCCACGATCTACATGTTGTTATGGCAGCAACCGACCGGGTTATATGTCTAAATGGTCATGTCTGCTGTGCTGGCTCTCCTGAGACAGTTAGTCGTCATCCAGAGTTTGCCCAACTGCTAGGAGGCACATCTTCCAAGGCATATGCTATCTATTCCCACCACCATAGCCATGATCATAGTCTATCGGGAAAGATCCTTAAAAAAGGGGATAAGCAAAAAAAGAAAAAACAGAAAAATAAAACTAAGAGTGATGCACAGCAAGGGTGTAATAATGAGCATTGATGATTTTTTCTGGCGGGCGATATTAGCTGGTATTGGCGTTGCCCTGGTAACAGGACCCATGGGCTGCTTTATGGTTTGGAGACAGATGGCCTATTTCGGTGAAACCATGGCCCATTCTGCTCTTTTAGGGGTTGCACTGGCTTTTCTATTTGAGATTGATCTCACAATTGGTGTTATTTTTGTAACCACATTAATAGCCTTACTCCTCGCTGCTATGCAACAAAACCGTTTGATATCAAACGATACACTGTTAGGAATTTTATCCCACTCTTCCCTTTCCATAGGATTGATAACCATAAGCTTGATGGCTTGGTTGAGAATTGATTTAATGGCCTATCTTTTTGGCGATATTCTAGCAGTAACAGGTGAAGATCTAATTTGGATTTATGCTGGCACAATAATTTGTCTAGCTATACTTGCGACTATATGGAGACCGCTATTAGCAGTGACCGTTCATGAAGAGTTGGCAATAGCGGAGGGGGTTAACTCCAAGCTGGCAAGGGTAACATACATGTTATTGTTAGCATTTATGATTGCAATTGCTATGAAAATAGTCGGGATTCTGTTAATTACATCCATGTTGATAATACCAGCAGCAACTGCTCGCAGGTATGTTTCAACACCAGAACAGATGGCTGTTTTAGCTGCAATTATAGGTTGTTTAGCTGTGGGAGTAGGACTGGCAGGCTCACTATCTTTTGACACACCATCGGGACCATCGATTGTGGTTGGAGCTATGCTACTTTTTGCTTTGAGTAATTTGCAAACACCTAAATTGGTCAAAAGATTGTGCAAAACCAATTAAATAAATTTGGGCACAAAGTTATGTTTTTTTACGTTGTCGCCAAAAGAAGACCTTGCCACACGATTCACAAATTTTGATATTGCTAAGAAGATAAGCAACACCCATAACACCAAATAGCGGCACAATAATTCTGGAAGCGGCAATAACTGGTCCCAAACGGCTATCATCACGGATTAGCTCATCAACATCACTCATACCAAAGGCGGTAATTCCGGCAATAATCAGACCACTGGCGACTATGAGTACTACATTGCGAAACATTGGTTTTTTGATATGGGCCATAATCTACACCTCCATTTTGAAATATCTACAAAGCTCTATCCGCCACGATATACTACAATTAAGTATTATTTAGCCAGTGGTAAATGCATACTTTGGTTTCACGTTTGTTACAAATAACAGCACCAGCCTACACTATATTTATAGATATAACTAGTGACAGACTTTCATCTACCCCTTTAATTTGGCTGACAAGGTTGTTACGATCACAACTACATGAAAAAAACCCCGATCAAAATGGCTACTAGAAGCTATCCCCCTCCTGCCCTCGCTCTTGTTCTTACCGGGATAATATTTGCCATCATAGCAGCTTCACCACAAAGCAGTTTGTATCGTACCACACTTTGTAATGCTGCTATTTTCGTTGCAGCTTGGGGATGCTGGCAACGCTGGCAAATTCACAAGCTAATCGTAACCGCTATCATCCCCACATTTGTAGGCTTAATTTTAGGGTTAATTGCAATATTTTTGCACAACCAACAGCTTGAAATCCAAAATACAGAGCAAGTATATCAGAATGAGACAGCCAATCAAACCAAGAATATTAATAAAAGTTGGAACCAATTTAAAGGTATTGTTGCAGATAGAGAAGATCGCTTTGATTCAACCCGTATTTGGATTGCCAATGGTCAAATGCCAGCAGTTAATTGGCAGAGCTCTGGCTTGGTGCAGATAACGGTATATAAAAAAAAGGTTACGGCCCTTCCGGGAGACAAAGTCTCTTTTGCAGCAAAAATATACCAGCCCAACTCATTTCAAATTCCTGGGGCTTTTAATTATGCACAATTTTTACAAAACAAGGGGATAGTTGCCACTGGTTATGCAAAAGATCCGGTAATAGCCATTAAAACTACAGATCAATTTACCATAAACCGTATCCGACAAAAAATATCCAACTGGATAGTGGAAAAAACAACACCAGCAAATCAAGGTTTGGTTGAAGCTCTTTTAGTGGGTAAAAGAGGACGGATAGATCCAATTGTACAAGAGGCACTGCTAGTATCCGGCACATTTCATTTAATAGCTATATCTGGATTGCATATGGGGCTAGTCGCAGGGTGGAGCTTTTTTATTTTGCGGCTTTTAATCACCTTAATCCCAACTTATTCCATCGCCAATGATAGTAAACGTCCTGCGGCACTACTTACTTTGCTTCCCCTATTTATGTATGCATCTTTGGCTGGCTGGTCTTTATCAACTCAAAGAGCAACAATTATGGTGAGTTTCTACCTGTTAGCAGTTGCTTTGGGGCGAGGAAGGGATGGTTTTCAAGCTTTGATGCTTGCTGCTATAACCCTGCTTTTATGGCATCCATACGAACTGTTCCAGGCTGGCTTTCAGCTCTCATTTATTGCTGTGGCAGCCCTGCTAGCAGTGTGGCCGATAATAAAAGATTATTCAGTCAGTACCCAGGAGACAAAACCAACATTAACAACAAAACCATCCACAGATTCCACTGTTATTTCAAGCAAAGTTTCTAAGTGGAAAGAAAAAATTGTCAGTTTATTGCTGGTAACACTCTTTATGCAGTTGGTAACACTACCTATCGTCGCCTATCATTTTCACCGCTTAACCCCATATGGTTTTATCGGCAATCTGATAGCTATCCCTTGGGTATCATTTTTTAGTGCTCCACTTGGTATTCTTGCACTAATAGGCAAACTAATAGATCCCAACATTGGCGATTGGTTTCTAACGGCCATGAGCACAACTCTAGATTATCTCATTTTTTTTATTGAATGGATTGCCCAACTACCCTATGCATGGCAAAGAGCAAGTGGTCCTTCATTGACTGGCTTAGGTCTGGCAATAGCCGGAGTAGCCTGGGCTGCTATGTTAAAAAACAGACAGCATAAGTTGCTGGCGTTGTTATTGGCGACAATGACACTGCTACTACCAAAACCATCGGCTGCCCCTGATGGCTGTTTGCATATAGCAATTTTAGATGTAGGACAGGCCCAATCAGTAGTGGTACGCAGTCCAAACGGTGGTTGGTCTATAATAGATGCAGGGGGCGTTGTATCGCAAAAGTTTAACATCGGTGAGTCTGCCATTTCCGCCTATCTTTG
>JADFYX010000027.1 GCA_015232795.1 Magnetococcales bacterium | reverse complement strand
AAGATAGATATAAGGAGTTTTCTCTCGCCTTTTTAGGAGATACAGATAAGCTTAGAGCAAAACATGCAGATCATTTCTCTAAAGAGTACCTGCAACTAAGTGAGTGGCTTGATAATTTTCCTAAATTTAAAGATCCCACAATTACATCTGCTTTTGATGAGCCTATAGTACAAGGTGGAGGCTTTGTACTCTCCCCCCATCCTGATGATGAGCTTATTGGCTGCGGTGGCAGGTTACTGCAACTGGTAAAAAAAGGATTGAAAATCACTATAGTACAACTAACTGACGGTGGAGCTGCTGCGGCATTGCATGGGGTTGCAGAGTCTATGCAGAGGACTATACGGTTTGATGAAGCTAAAGTTGTTGCCGATAGCATTAAAGCCAATCTCCACTGCTGGCCTGTTGCTGGCTCCTCCCTTGCCTGTACTAAAGAGAGGATCGCTCAATTAAGAATATTATTACAAGAGCACCCCTACTCCCACATTTTTGTACCATTTATAAATGATTCCCACCCAGACCATGTTGTTGCCAACCATATCTTGGCCCGTGTTCTGGCAGAAAATCCCAATATTTTACCAGTTGGAGCAAAAATTTATTGTTATGAAGTGTGGAGCATGGTTCCTGCCAACTATCTGTGTGCAATTGATGAAGAGATGGCAGAAAAATGCGATTTGCTTATGCACTATAGTACCGGGATGAAAGCTGTAAACTATATTTATCATTGCCAATTAAACGCTGCACATCATGCAAAACAGTTACAGGATACAAGCAACTATGCCGAAGCATTTTTAAAGTTGGACCCTACTGCCTACCAACATTTAGTTGAGGCTAACATCTCGTTGGATGAGCAAATATAATCATGAGCAATAAAAGCCAAAAGGTAATAATTCTGCCCATTAAAGCAGAAGATATGGAAGATGTAGGTAAATTTCTTCATGCTAATTTTAATGCAAGTTGGAGTGTTGACGAATGGCAGACTCTGTTTGCAAGTGGGTGGGACTCCTTAGCAGTTGATATGGGCCGGGTGGCTAAAGTTGACGATAAAGTGGTTGGGGTAATAGGTGCATTGTACTCAACAAGAACTATTGATGGGTGTCTTGAGAGTTTTTGTAATATTCACAGTTGGGTAACTTTGCAGTCTCACCGTACCTCAAGCTTGCCACTTTTGATGTCGTTGATACAGGATGACTCTCGCCATTATACCAACGTAACTGCCAACCAAAAAGCTTACCAAAGCTCGCGGTTTGTTAAATTTAAAGTGTTGGAATCTACTTTTAATGCTTTTCCCAATATTCCAGCAATAACTTCGTTTTTAAATTTAGATTGTAAAATTTTAAAACACCCCCAAACTGTAAAACCAGCCTTGGACCGTCTATTCCCAGGGGTTTTCGCGGATTTTGAACGCACCGCAAATCTTCAGCAAATAATGCTCCAAAAAGATGGTCAGAGCCTACACATTGTATATAAAAAAACTACCTGGAAAAGCTGGTCCTGTGCTCAAATTATTAGAGCACACCCACTCAATCTTTTTCAAAATTGGTTGCCACATATAAAAACAAATTTTTTTTTCAACAAGATTGCTTTTACCACAGTAGACAAGCGTTTTTTAGGTGAGGTCAAACCCTGGTTTATAAAAAGTAGCGAATACCCAGTTCCTCTAATCTATTTAAGCAAAAGGTTGGATGCCAAGCAGATAGACAATGGTTACACAGATCGTATCATTCTTGATAATATGCTTGAGAGCAAAAAATAGCTGATAGTCCGGTCTCATTCATATTTTTTCATGGATTATCCATTATTTTCTGGCCACACAACAGCGAGACAAACGCAGTTCTTAAGCAACAGCATAGCTCCCTCAAAATCTAACAAAGTTATTATTGTTAAAAAGAGGTTTCATAATTAGGAGCCATTCCCCAACATCTTTGTAGAAAAATCTGAGTTGCTACATCATCGGGACAGAACCCTAGGGCTTTTTGGAAAAATTCTGCTGCTGCCACCATATCTTTTTCATAGTAGTGTTTTACCCCTTCACGGTATGACTCGGCTGCCGACAGTTTTTTCTCTTTCAATCCTTCTGGGAAGGCGTCAAGAATTTCATACATTGTTACCGGCTTCTCCTTGCCCTTTACTTTAACCCTATCCAACATCCTGTGGGAGTATTTGCTAGGTTCCTGCAAAGCCAGAAAGGCATTCTCGGTCAAAAGAATTGGGGTTCCGTAGGTTTTTGTCAGCCCCTCAGTACGAGCAGCCAAGTTGACCGTGTCACCAATAACAGTTGTCTGCATCCGGTCCTGCTCTCCGATTGTGCCCAGGGTGAGTGGACCTTTGTGAATCCCAACCCCGATAGCTATGGAAACATAACCGGCCCGCTTACGCCCCACGTTATAAATACCAAGACGTTGCATCATCTCAATAGCGGTCTGGATAGCATTGTCGGCATCCTCAAACAGGGCCATTATGCCGTCTCCGAGAAATTTATCTATAAATCCGTGATGTTTTGTGACAATTGGCCCCATATTTCCGAGATAGCTGTTGATAAAGCGGAAACTATCTTCAGGGGTAATGGTTTCAGAAAGGGCAGTAAAAGAGCGAATATCCGAAAACATGACAGTCATCTCTTTTTCTGAACAGTTCCCCAATTTAATGTGATCGCTATCAAAATTGGGATCTAAGACTTTGATGAAGTTTTTTGGTACAAACTTGTCAAATAGGAGAATTTTCTCCTGTAGTTCTACATTTACTGTTTCAAGTCTTCGGCTCTGTTCCTCAAATTTCCGGTCGCGATCCCAGTTGTTGCAAGCGTTATAGGCCTGCTGAATTATCTCATCATCGGACATTGGCTTGCGCGCCAACACCACATCATGACGTACCCCTCGTTGAATTTCCTCAATTGAGCGGTCACTGTATGCAGTAACGATAATTATGTATATTGAACTATCCAGATCCCGAATCTGGCTTGCGGCTTTCAACCCATCTATACCTGGAGGCATGCGAATATCGATAAAGGCCACGGCAAAGGGACAGTTTTCCAACAAAGACTGTCTGACCAACTTCACCCCCTCATCTCCCTGTTGAGCTGTAATGACTTCAAAAGTGGCGCGGTTATCACTATCAGGATTATTATCAACATCTGCAAAATCCAATAATGCTGATCGTTGCTGCTCCTTGGGTTGGAGAATGTTTCGGTAGGCTGCAAGGAGTTCCTGATCGTCATCTATAACCAATACCCTGTTGTTGTAACTCAAAGTCTTTACTCCTGAATACTTAATACAAAAAAAATTTAAGCCAATGAATGATACTACAAATTACCAAAGATATGTTATGCTAAACTTGCAAGAGTAAATATTTGCTATAACACTTACAACGAAACTAAAAGAGATTGTTATTTAAGAAAAAATAGTTACAGATTAGAATAGTTTGGAGAATACCGATATTAAAGGGTATTTATTAAAAATGACTCAACATACTGAAAAACCAGTAATTTTAGTGATAGATGATGAAATAGGCATCATTAAAATACTCGTTGATTTTCTAAAGGAAGATTACAAATTACTTATTGCTAGAGATGGTCAATCTGCCCTGAAAATTGCTTTATCTAATTCTATTGACCTTATTCTTCTTGATATTGTCATGCCAGAAATGGACGGTTTTGAGGTATTTAGGCAACTGCGTGCCAAGAGCAATAATCACAACACTCCGGTCATATTCATCTCAGGCAACGATCAAACGTTTGATGAAGCCAAGGGGCTAGAATTAGGAGCCGTAGACTATATAAGCAAACCTTTGAGCTATGCCATTCTTAAAGCAAGAGTAAAAAACCACATTGAACTTTCCAAGTATAGGAACCATCTTGAACAGACCGTCAGACAACACACAGATAAGATTGCTGAATCACTGACTACTATAAAACAGCGTGAGAAATCTCTACGAGAAGCTTTTACGGAAAAAGAGCTCTTACTAAAAGAGATTCAGAACAAATCCGCAGACCTATCTCTAATGCTGGATGAAACTGATAAAGAAAAACAGTTCAGTCAGTTACTATTAAACACTGTTGATAGTGGAATAATCGGCATAGATTTGCTGGGATTGGTTAATTTTGCCAACCCAAAGGCGTTGTTAATGTTGGGTTGGAGCGGTGAAGAGTTAGTTGGTCGTCAACTACACCTATTTACCTGTGCTAGAGTTCCAGGCAGTGAATTTTTGCCGTCCAAGAGATGTCCCATCTGTGGTTATCTAAATAATGATTCTGAAACCTCTAGTGAATACATTTTCCATCACCGTAGTGGAAAACCGTTCTATGTAAACTTGTCGGTCAAGACCATGTTTCATGACAATGAAAAAATAGGGCGAGTAGTTATTTTTACTGACATTACAGCACAAAAAAAGATGGAACAAAATTCGTTGGAGATATTTCAAAAACTACAGACCAACGAGAAGCAGTTAGATGACATAATAAACAACACTCCTGCACTTATTTTTCTTAAAGATACCAAGGGTCGCTTCCTCAGAATCAACAGACGTTACGAAGAGTTATTCCATATAAGCAGAGACGGCATAAAGGGCCAAACAGATTTAGATATTTTTTCCACCGAGATAGCTGAAAAGTTACAGTCCAATGACCAAAAGGTGTTGGAGAGTGGTCACTCTATGGAGTTCGAAGAAGAGGTGCTTCAGGATGATGGTATTCACTACTACATATCAGTCAAATTTCCAATATTCGACACCGAAGACAAAATATATGCTATCTGTGGTATAGCCACCGACATTACTAAACGCAAGAGAGTTGAGGAGGATCTGCAGATTTCAAACAAGGATAAAGAGATTCTCTTACAAGAGGTACACCATCGGGTCAAAAATAATCTACAGATAATTTCTAGCTTACTCCAACTTCAAGCGAAAGATTTGCAGAAGAAGAAGCCTTCCAAAAACGCGGCAATAGAGGCAATCATTGAAAGTCGTAATCGGGTGGCTTCCATGGCACTAATTCATGAAAGGCTATACAGTTCCAGCAACTTGGCACAAATAAATTTTCGTGGTTACGTCACAAATCTGCTTCAAGATATGTTATCTTCTTTCACAGTTGCACATGGAGACATCCATTCAGATGTCATAATGGAAGATATAGAATTAAGTATCGATCAGGCTATACCCTGTGGATTAATTATCAATGAACTTGTGAGCAACAGTTTGAAACACGCTTTTGCAAAAGCTAATCAGGGAAAGATTACCATTGATGGTAAAATGTTGCCCCAGCAAATGATTGAACTGACTGTGAAAGATAATGGTGTGGGGCTTGCCAAAGATTTTAATCTGGAACAGAGCAAATCTCTTGGTTTGTCATTGATTTACCGATTAGCACAACAGTTAGCAGGTAAAATTACAATTGACAGCACGAATGGATGCGTTGTTTGTCTTCGTTTCAAAAGGAGTTAACATATGACAAATAACCGAATTATGTTGGTAGAGGATGAAGAGATCACTTTATTTGATTTGGAAACAAGTCTCAAAGATATGGGATATGAGGTAATCGGCATTGCCAAATCAGGACTTGATGCTATATCCATGGCAAAGGAAAAAATACCTGACCTGATCATCATTGATATCATTCTCAAAGGGGATATGGATGGAATTGAGGCGGCAACAGAGATAAACAGCAACCTAGAAATACCTGTTATCTATCTGACTGCACATGGGGACTATGAAACTTTGGAGAGGGCAAAAAAAACTGGTCCCTTTGGTTATATCATTAAACCATTTAAGAATGAGGAACTCAACGGCACCATACAGATGGCTTTAAGTAAACATGAAGCTGAGCTTGAACTCAGGAAAAACAGCGATGAGCTTATACTTATCGCTAACTCTGTCCATGATGCCATTATAACTTCTAATGAAAATGGAAATATACTGTTTTGGAACGCTGGGGCTAAACAGGTGTTTGGCTATGATGAGAGCGAAGTTATAGGAAAACCTCTGACAATACTCATGCCAAAACAATTTCAATCTTCTCACGATGCTGGTATTAAACGTGTTGCCAAATCTGGACATAGCAAACTGGCTGGTCAGATATTGGAACTTGAAGCTGCTCGGAAAAACGGTGAGATCTTTCCTATAGAGATGTCGTTGTCTACCTGGAAAACTGGTAAGAGCTGTTATTTTGCCGCTGTAATACGTGATATTTCAGAACGAAAAATTCTGGAGGAAAAGGAGCAGTATGCTGCTTTCCAATCAGGTGTGGCAGAGATGAGTGTCACCATACTACATAACATCGGCAATGCCATAATGGGAATTTCCCACCGGGCTTCAAAAATGGTTGAGGCGAGTCGTGAGTTACAACAAACCGGAGAAATCCTTGGGGGGATGAAGAGTCTGTTGGAGAAAAAACGGACCTCTGGAATGAGTGACCAAGAGATACTGTCAGAGTTGGAAAAGATACTTCCAAATGTCGGTGAACGTCTACAGGAGTTAACCAAGGATGTTTTTGCTCAAAACTCTCAAACCATTGCTGACGGCGTAGAACATATTTCAGAAATTATCAAGCTGCATCAGGATGCCTCTCACCAAGAGACTAACAGTGTACAGTTCAAAATCAATACGTTGTTTGATAACGCCATAGCTATTCAGGTTGATGATCTGCAAAAGTGTAAAATCAAAACCTCGGTAACCATAGATCCAAAAGTACGAAATGTCTGTTTTCCTCGTAATCAGCTTTTGCAGTTGATGATAAATTTGATTAAAAACAGCCGGGAAGCCATTCAAAAACGCATGGAGACAGAGAGTTTACAAGGTGGTGAGATAGGAATAATAGTGGCTTTAAGAGGAGATAACTTAGAGATCCGGGTAAAAGATAACGGTTGCGGTATTAACCCGGAAATCAAAGATTCAATATTTCAGCACGGATTCTCAACCCGCAAGAGAGGGACTGGTTTTGGCTTGCACTCCGCTGCAAATTTTGTCCAATCTCTACACGGGACAATTCATATCGAAAGTGACGGTGTAAACCAGGGTGCCGAAATGGTGGTTAACTTTCCTGACAGTTGTTTGGAATAATTTCTTTGCTATTGATATTTAGGCTGTGGAATGTGTTATATTCCTACTAGAGTATCAGGATTGTTTGTTGCACCTAGGAAAGGATAAGATAATGAATAATAACCGTGTTTTGGTCATGGATGATGACGAGCAACTCCTGGAGGTCTACAGTGACGTTCTAAACCCTGTACAAGTGGCTGGATCAACACTCACGGCTTTTGCAGGAATAGAAAAATTGAGGATATCTCATCCCAGTTTTGAGGTTACTGCTGCCAAACAGGGTGAAGAGGGTGTGGAAGCGGTAAGAGTAGCATTGAGTGAAGAAAAGCCATTTGCCGTTGCCTTTGTGGATATACGTATGCCCCCCGGAATTGACGGCCTGGAAGCAGCCCGGCGGATTCGTGAGTTGGATGACCATATCTACATCATCATTGTCACTGCCTATAGCGACCGCAGTGTGGATGAAATTCAGGACATTCTGGAACACGATGTAATTTTTGCCAGAAAACCCCTTACAAAAGATGAAATTCTGCAATTGTGCCGTAACGCTTGTTTAAGTTGGGCTCAGGACTTGGAACTGCGTACCCTACGGCAAAACTTGGAAGACCGGGTGGAAGAACAAAACCGCACAACATCTTTCCTGGAGAGCCTGGTGTCCTCCTTAACCCAAGGGTTGATCGTAGCCACCACCAGTGGATTAATAACCTCCATCAACCCGGCGACCGTAAAACTATCAGGTTATTCAGAGTTTGATCTATTGGGTATGTCATTATCGACTCTTTTTCCTCAAGATGGACTGCAAAACATCATTGAAAAAGTTTTGCAACAAGGTTCTCAGACTAATCGCAAAGCAACATTAAAAAGTAAAGATGGAGCATTTCTGGAGGTTTACCTTTCTGGCTCCATATTGGGAAATAGTAAGAGAGCCCTGCCAAATAAGGAGGAGCAATCTGTGGTGCTGGTCATGCAGGACGGCATAACCTGAAAATTTATCCCTGACGGCAAAATTGCCGTAAATATGGTTGGTAATCGATTAATTTATAATGATAAAAGGTTCCGCATTTTATGGAAACCAACGAAATATTAAAGAATCCATCCGCTATCAAAAAGATACTGGGCCAGGCGTTGGTTGAAAACAATCCCTTGCAACTCCGTATAGACAATCAGGTATTTGTCTACTACTCCAAGTTTGATTCCGAACCGGGGTTGGCAGAGGATATCCAGGCTGGAAAACACCTACTCATCGCACCCTTGGACCCTCCAGTTGGCAACATAAAGGTTCTAAAAAGCAAAGAGCTCCATCTGGAACTGTTTACCAAATCCCATCTGGTTAGTACAAAAGTAAAGTTTCTCTCCCGTCCTGACCAAGATACTATTGAATTAAGCTTTCCCGAAGAGATCGCCCATGGTAGCCAGAAACGGGAATCTGTCCGTGTGCAAATAGATCCAGATTGGCAATTAATTGTAAAAGCCATCCGCCCTTCCGGGCTATCTTTTTTGGGTCGTCCGGTAGATATAAGCATGGGTGGAGTCTGTTTCTTCAGCTTGGGAGCTGTACCGTCAATTTCTGAAAACACCAAGTTACAGGTTGCTGTTCAATGGCCAAACAGAAATAAAAAGTTTTTGGCCAAAGCCATTTTGATCAAAAATTTCAGAAAGGAGGGAGATGTCTATTTTAGGACCAAATTTCTTTTAGAAACGTACAAAGATGCTCGTGCTGTTGAGGAGATGGTTACAGCCTTACAAATATTGGAAATTAAAAAACGAGAAGAGAAGTTTGGTATTAAGGAGTCACCACAAGACAACTTGCCACAAACAGAGTAAATCGCTGACAAGGACAGTCAAATGAGGATTGGGCATGGATAAGACGAAGGGGGGAGAGCTTGTAGCAGAAGGTTTGTTTGTTGATGCTGAAAATAAGCTCAACCGCCGAGTTTTGGCTATTGATGATGATAAAGAGGTCTTATATGCCTACCAAGAAATGCTCGGAGCTATCACAAAAACAGGCTCATCTTTAAGGGCCTTTGCAAATATTTCTGATACCGACTCAGAAATCTCCTTCGATATTACTGTTGCCCATAACGGCTTGGAGGGCATTCAGTTAGTCAAAGATTCTTTGCAGGAGAACCAACCTTTTGCCTTAGCTATAGTAGATATGCGTATGCCCCCTGGTCCCGATGGTCTTGATACAGCAGGCACAATTCGCAAGCTTGACGACCGTATATATATAGTCCTGATAACGGCCTATACAGACCGTTCAACCGATGAAATTCAAAGAAAAATTCCCCAAAATATACTGATCCTGAAAAAGCCTATATCCAGAGATGAAATTCGACAGCTAGCCTTTAACCTCTGCCAGGCTTGGGTCCGTGACCGTGACCTTCATGATTTTCGTTGTCAGTTGGAACAAAAGGTGGAACAGCGCACTCAAGCATTGCAAGAAACAGCCAAAAAACTCAAGGCAAGGGAAGTTCAACTGCTACATGGCGATAAAATGGCTTCACTGGGGCAACTATCTGCAGGAGTAGCCCATGAGATCAACAACCCGGTTGGCTTTATCTTAAGCAACCTGAACACGTTGGATGATTATATCACTCAATTCAAGGTTCTTATAGAATACTATGAACAGTTAGCTCTCAAGTGTGGTGATGGACCAGTTAATAGAGAGCTACAAGCTCTAGAAGATAAAATTGCAGATTTTAAGGAAAAGCATGATCTTGACTTTGCCCTCCAGGACGTTAGTTTACTTATTAAAGGTTCCATAGGTGGGGCGGGGCGGATTAAAGAAATAGTGCAAAATTTAAAAACTTTTGCCAGGGTAGAAGCAGCAGACCGAGACGAGGTCGATATCAACGACTGCATTAAAAATACTCTGACAGTCATCTGGAACGAACTAAAATATACTTGTGAAGTTCGCCAAAATCTGCACAAACTGCCGAAGATTTATTGTCATGCCGGACAGTTGAATCAGGTATTTACCAACCTTTTACTTAACTCCGTTCAAGCCATTGCAGAAAAAGGGATCATCACCATTGAGTCGACGAGAGATAAAGATAGTGTGATTGTCAAAATCTCAGACACAGGTAGTGGTATTGATGAAAAAGATTTGCCTTTTGTTTTTGATCCATTTTTCACCACTAAACCTGTTGGAAAAGGAACAGGTCTGGGGCTTTCAATTTCACATGGCATAATTCACGAGCATAATGGTAGTATCGTAGTACAAAGTCATAAAGGGCAAGGGACGACATTTACAATTCGTCTGCCTATTTCCATCAAACGGGAGAGGTCACTCAGACCAAAGAGTCCAAACTCTGGAATTCCTGTTTGATACTAGCTTTTGGCAATGAATTTGTCTGATTATCATGAGGGTAAGAAAAAACCATGAATCTTACTATTTTATTGGTTGATGATGAAGAGGAAATATTACTTTCCTTATCTCGGCTTCTTCGTCGGGATAAATATCAGATTATTACAGCAACCAGTGCCAATGATGCACTAGAAAAAATTGCTGTTAATGATGTTCAAGTAGTTATTACCGACCAACGTATGCCGGGAATGACCGGTGTGCAGTTGCTTATCCAGTTGAAGGAGAAATATCCCCACGTTATACGGATTATTTTGAGTGGTTATTCTGATTTTAATGCCGTCAGTGAAGCCATCAACTCAGGGGCTGTCTATAAATTCTTAAGTAAACCCTGGGATGACGATGTACTGCGCGCCCAGATACAGGAAGCCTTCCGCTATCAGATGTTATTTAGAAGAAAAGATCACCTCAGCATAGCGTTTGAAAATACCATAGAGGGTCTGATTATCACTGATTCCCAAGGTAACATTGAGTCCATCAATCCTGCTTTCACAACAATAACTGGTTATGTAACCGCTGAGGTTATAGGACAAAATGCATCTTTACTGCGCTCCAACAGGCATAGCCCAGAGTTCTACCAGGAAATTTCGGACTCACTTGAGAAAAAAGGCCAGTGGGATGGGGAGATTTGGAGCAAAAGAAAAAATGGAGAACTCTTTCCAGAATGGCGTTCAATCTCTGCTATTCGAGAAGCGGATGGAAAGACCTCCCACTATGTATCATTTTTAGTTGAAATATCCAACCAGAAGGAGAAAGAGAGGCAGATCCAATATCAAGCCCTACATGATCCTTTAACTGACCTGCCCAACCGTAAACTTTTTTTAGACCGTCTTCATGTCGCTATGGAACAGGCCAAACGCTCTAATTATTACATGGCTGTCATGTTTATCGATCTGGACCGCTTTAAACAGATAAATGACAGCTTAGGCCACGATGTGGGTGATGATCTTCTTAAACAGGTGGCCAATCGGCTTGGTCAGAGTGTTCGGGGCGAGGATACGGTGTCCCGTATTGGTGGGGATGAATTTATGCTACTTTTGTCTCGCCTTCCAGATCCAAAAGCCGCAGAAAGCATTGTCAAAAAAATTAAAGCCAAATTTCAAGAAGTTATTCACATAGGTGCTCATGAACTGCATGCAACCCTAAGTATTGGGGTAAGTATTTTTCCCAAAGACGGCACAACACCCGATATGCTGATAAAAAATGCAGACACGGCCATGTATCAGGCAAAGAGCGATGGCAGGAATGATTTTTGTTTCTACTCTTCTGATATGAATCAGGATGTGACAGAAAAGCTCCTGTTGAAAAATGCTCTTTACAAGGCAATGAAAAATGAGGCTTTTTTACTTCATTACCAACCGCAGGTAGATTTGGTTACTGGTCAGTTGATAGGTCTGGAAGCCTTGGCCCGCTGGCCCCGACCAGAAGTTGGTAATGTACCACCTTCCCGCTTCATTCCCCTGGCAGAAGAAGAAGGTCTTATATTGGAGTTTGGCAGGTGGGTTCTTAAAACCGCATGTCAACAAATCAGGGAATGGCAAGAGATGGGTTTGCCCATGGTTCGAGTAGCGGTCAATCTCTCTGCACGTCAATTTGAAGAAGATGACTTGGTTGATTATATTATCAATACTCTAAAAGAAAACAATCTTAGTCCTGGTGTACTTGAGGTAGAAGTTACTGAAAGTCTCATCATGCGTAACCCCTCTAAGAGTGCCAAAATCCTGGCTAAGTTAAGAGGGAAAGGTATTGCTATAGCCTTGGATGATTTTGGTACCGGATACTCATCTTTGAGCTATTTGCGAGAATTTTCTTTTGATACACTAAAGCTCGACAGGTCTTTTGTCATCCATATGACAGAAAACCCTGAAGATGCTGCTATTGTTGATACCGTAATTCAAATGGGTAAGGCTCTCAAACAAAATGTATTGGCAGAGGGAGCAGAAGAAGAGAACCAGGTTAAGGCTTTACAAGCCAAGGGTTGTGGTCTGGTCCAGGGGTATTGGGTCTCTCCACCTCTCAATGCCAATGACACGGCTGCATTCATTAAATTTTGGGAACCTTCTAAAATAGTGGATCTATGGTCTAGAGTAGACAGCAGGGTTGAAGGTGACAATTAAATGTCCAGCAATCGCATTGATCGGGTATTCAAATCAATATGGTGTTTAACTATTGGCTACAAGGTAAATCAATAGCTTGCGTCAGAGCTTGTGAAAAAATGAAACCCGTAGCGAGAACGTCCCAAAACGCCCCCCGTGACATGGCGGAATGGGACAAATTGGTGCGCATAGTGATCTATGTAAACCAATTTGGCACGTTTCGACATGGTGCGGGGGGGTGAATTTGGGGCGTTCGCAGTAGGGTTTCATTTTTTCACAAGCTCTCAGACATGCATAACTTCCAGATGGCCTTAAATAAGTTATGTAAAACGGTGCATAAAAAGTGCACCTCAGAAATCAAATATTTGAATATGAGATACAATCTTCACAGGCAGTACCACGCACATCACCGATTAAATGTTCGGCCCGGAGATCTTGGAACTTCTGCGAGTGCCAAGCTTCCATGAATGACATTTCATTTAGATTACCAGCATTAAACCGTTCATCATGATCAAAACAGCACATGCTTAAACGGCCATCCCAGGAGACTCTGGCTTCAGTAAATAGTGACCAACAAGGAACTGGATCACGTTTATTATCATTTCGACCTGGGTTACCACCACTAACAGTCCAACCATGTTCTTGGTTCTCTTTACCAGTTAAATCAGCCTGAGAATATAGTGGTAGAGAATAAATTTCATCAAGGTATGGGGAGAGTTCATCTACAAGAGATTGCATTTTTTTGCCCTGATCGCCATCATAAGCGATATAGGATGCATACAATCCACAGTTGTAATTATTATCATCACGAACTTTGCGGGCAGCCTTGATATTTTCAACCAATTTTTTAAACAGACCTTCCTTAACCCTGGCAATTTCTGCAAACTGCTCGGCATCAGCATAGTTTAATGAGAATTTAAGACTATCAAGCCCCGCTTCCATGGAATCTTTTACTTTACTTGCAGTTGCGTTTACCCCATTTGTGGTAAGGAATACATAGGGAAAACCAACATCTTTAGCCTCTTTTATGGCTTTTGGCAACCACGGCAACACCATGGATTCACCAAGGTAGAACATACCCACCTCTTCACCACCTGAATCTCTGAAGTCACGCAACAGCTTACAGTAGAAATCCCAGTCCATGTCTTGTTTGTCTCGGAGATTTTTAGAAGTAGCACAGAACGAACACTTTAGATTGCAGCGTCCAGTAAGCTCTATTTTACATGATTTTGGGCAGGGAGGAGTTTTAGAGCGGTGCTTATCTTGCATCCCGGTGATTGCATCAATTTTTGTACTGATTTTTCTCATAACTGATAATTCTCCACAATTTCCGTATAACAGAAGCATCTTTATAAAGTTTTATGCCATTGCAATCAACTGTATTCCGCAAAAAGAATAAACTACAAATTGAGCCGATTAACAAACCAATCTATTTTTGCTCTAGATAAAATGTAACTTCCTTAACAACCTGATCAACAACATCTTCCCACTCGCCCCTCGTTTTCTGCCTGAAAATCCTCAGTCCAGGATACCATGGAGAATCATCACAGTCCAACTTCCAATACCATAAAGGTACAGTTGCCAACATCAACAAGGTTGGGATTCTTAATGCCCCTGCCATATGTGCTGTTGTGTTGGATATAGTTACAACCATATCCATAGCAGCAACTTGTGCTGCAAAACTATCTAAATCTTTCATCTGATCTATGGAATCATCATTAATAATCTTAATTCCTGTTTTTTTAATAAATTCTTCCCTTTCCCGAAGAGTATCTCCATATTGCAGATTTACAAAAGTAACCCCTGGTATAGCTATCAGGGACTGTAAATCAAGCAAAGTCATGGATTTATTTTTCCCATGTCCTAAACTTTTACTATACCAAGATATACCCACCAAAATATTTTTATTGTTTCTTAAAACCCCAGGCTGGTTAATGGGCCTGTTTTCATCCTCCACTTGAAGAGCTATATCTCGGTATCGACTTCGAAAAACCTCTTTTTTTTTGGTGCTTGCAACAAGATTTGTTGCTGAGCTTACAAAAGAGTTTATATCAGGCCGTAGCCAACGACATAGATTTCCAAAAGGGACAATAAAGTCATACCTGTTATGAGGACTATTGATTGTCAAAGGATCTCTGTTGTGAATACAGGTTATTTTAGGAAACGACCGGGAAAATAGGGGAATAAGGCGTTTATCACACTCCAAAACAACCTTAGCCCCCAAAGCGATAAGATCTGGAACCATACTAGAAAATAAAATACTTTCACCTACCCCTTGCTCTTCCCAAACTAAAACCCGTTTAAAAGCTAGTGACTCTCCTGACCAAAGTAGCTTTTTACATCTTGCATAACGGTTATAATCCAAGAGATCACTCTTCCAGCGAAAATCGATATTTTTCCAACCATTTTTAAAGTCACCTAACAACAACTGCAAAAGACCTAAATTATGACAAGCGTCACTGTTATCCGG
>JADFYX010000279.1 GCA_015232795.1 Magnetococcales bacterium | reverse complement strand
AGGCAAAAAGGTAAATCTGCAGCAGAAATTTTACCCCAGATCATGACTGACATGTTAACAAATTTTCCATGGCAAAAATCGCAACGCTGGGGAAGTGGGGAGATGCGTTTTGTCCGTCCTATTAACTGGATTGTGGCCCTTCTAGATGGAAAGACACTCCCTTTTTCAACTGTAGATTGCCTAGCTGCGGGTAACATGACACAAGGTCACCGTTTTATGGCTCGTGGCCCTTATAAAGTAAAAGATGTTGCTAGCTACAAAGAGGCCATGGTCGAAGGTAAGGTTGTTCTTAGTTCTGCAAAACGTAAAAAAATTATCCGTGATGGGGTGACAAAGTTAGCCCAGGAAGTTGGTGGTAATGCTGTAATTTCAGAAGCATTGCTTATGGAAAACGTGGGTTTGACAGAGTGGCCGTATCCTCTTTTGGGCTCCTTTGACTCTTCATACCTTAGTATTCCCCCAGAGGTTCTCATTACCTCTATGCAGTATCACCAAAAATATTTTCCGGTGGAAGATAACGATGGAAAACTGCTCCCATATTTTGTTGCAGTAAGTAATATTGATACACCGGATAATAGTGTATTGGTAACAGGTTACCAACGGGTGTTAAGAGCCCGCTTGGAGGATGCCGCTTTTTATTGGAAATCTGACCAGAGTATCTCTTTGGAAAGCCGTCTTGAAGGGTTGAAAACAGTTGTTTTTCAAGCCAAACTCGGCACTGTTTACGAAAAAAGTATGCGTATTGAGATTTTGGCTAAACAGATTGTAGACAGTGTACCTCAAGCCATAAAGGAAGATACTCTGCGAGCAGCCAGACTTTGTAAATGTGATCTGACAACTGGCATGGTAGGAGAGTTTCCAGAGCTACAAGGAATAATGGGAAGTTATTATGCTCTGGCATCTGAAGCTAGCAGCAATGTAGCTGGGGCAATTAGAGACCATTATCGTCCCCAAGGTGCTGCTGATGATCTACCTACCAACCCAAGTGGTATGGTGGTCTCTATAGCCGACAAGATAGACACATTGGTTGGCTGTTTTGCTGTTGGTTTGGCCCCAAGTGGAGCTAAAGACCCCTTTGCCCTGCGTCGTGCAGCACTGGGTGTTATCCGCATATTGTTAGCTGGTGATGGTGTGCGCCTACCTTTAAAATCGCTGTTGGAGTTGGCTTATGACTCCTACGCTGACGGGGTTTTAGAAGATGAAAAAGCTGAAATAACCCAAAAAATCATAGACTTTTTCTATGGTCGTCTTAAAAATTATCTAAAAGCCGATGGTTTTGATTATGACTTGATAGATGCGGTACAGGCTTTAGAGTTGGATGATATATATGATGTAGTAATGCGGGTTCAGGCTCTTGCCAAATTTAAAAAACAGGCATCATACGCTGCATTGGTGGCTGCAAATAAACGCATTGCCAATATTCTTGCCAAATCGAAAAAAAGTGCAGAGCAGATAAAAAGTATGGAATCGGCAATTGATAAAAACCTGTTATCTGTCGCTGCTGAGAAAGAGTTGTACCAAAAGGTTGTTGCCTGTTCTGACGTGGTGACAAACTGTGTGGAAACGCAGGTTTACGATGAAGCATTAACGGCATTGGCCGAGTTACGGGAAACTATTGACCAATTTTTTGATCAGGTCATGGTAATGGACGAAAATGTGACGGTTAGAGAAAACCGTTTGGCGCTTTTAGCACTTGTTCGGGGTACATTTGGCAAAGTAGCCGATGTCAGCCGATTGGTTCTAACGGAGTAGAAAATGACACAAAAAATAAATCTGGTGACTTTGGGGGTGAACGACCTGGATGAGGCAATTCTCTTTTATGAGGATGCACTGGGATTTACCAGTATGGCTCAAGAGGGAAGTGTCGCTATTTTTAATCTAAGTAACTCTTGGCTTGCACTACTGCCAAAAGTGGCTTTGATTGAGCACAACAACTGGAACACTGATAAAGAAGATCCACTGCTACCATCTGTAAACTTTTTGACCCACCATGTAAACAGCAAAGCAGTGGTTGATGAGGTGATTATGCAGGCGGTTGATGCAGGGGCCAAGCTGTTTAAAGCTCCAGAAGATCAAGATATTGGTGGCTATGCTGGCTATTTTACTGATTTAGACGGCCACTTATGGCAGGTAGTCTGGAACCCGCACTATTGTAACTCTCAAGATTCGCAAAAAAATAGAATTTCTTTGCCAAACTGATTGATTAACGTAAGCCAATATTTTGGCGAAAAAAATGGGGAAGATATAATTGTCTTCCCCATTTTTTTTAAATTCTAGATATAAAAAAATCTTTTACTATTATGGGTCAAGGGAGGTTGTCTCCCTTGTGGGTTTGGGCAAAGCCCAAGGTTTTGCTTTTTGCTTTTAAGCCTTTATTTTCAAAAGCGTGTGGGTTTGGGGGGCTGCAAGCCCTCCCAAGGTTTTCTCTTTGACCGCTGTACTATTTTAGTTAGACTCCACAATTTAAACCAGCGAATAAAATCAAGCAGGGCAGGTAACAATACCGTGATAATACTCAACATAGCGTTTGAGACGGTTGAGAATTGGTGTCTCTAGATTGTTAATATCAGTCAGATCTTTGGCACCGCTGTGACGTTGAATAATATCAAATACACTGGGGTTTTTGCGAATAACTTCCATTTTTTCTTGTAGTGTTTGTATATCACTGGACATTAGCATTGTTCCTTTTGAACCAGAAGTAAATTAAATTGTTAGATGTAGCTTGTTGATCAATAGCAATTCAATTCTTATGCCAACATTCAATAATAAGTTCATTTGCTAAAAATATGTTTTTTTACCAAAGCAACTGGCATCTCTTCCCCGGTCCAGATTTGAAAAGCACGGGCAGCTTGATGTATAAGCATTCCCAACCCATCGATAAAGGCCAGTCCTTGCGAGTTAGCAAGTTTTTGGAGTGGGGTCTGAGTATTGGCAGAATAGACAATATCGTACACTAGGGCATGAGGTGGTAGCTGCTCTATAGATAAAGGAAAATTATCTTCACCATGCAACCCTAAGCTGGTGGTATTTACAAGAATATCTATATGTGTGAGATCGATGGCCAAAAAATCTAACGCTATTGGAGTGATTTTGGTTTGGGGGTAGTGGTGGTTAAAATCGCTGGCTAACTCTTCAGCCTTTGTTACAGTACTGTTGGCTAGTATTATATTGTCTGCTCCCTCATCTAAAAGAGCCAGCAACACAGCCCGACACGCCCCGCCAGCCCCAAGCACTAAAATATTTTTTTGCGATAGTGTCTCACTATATTTTTCTTTGAGGGCAGTGATAAATCCATAAGCATCGGTATTATAGCCATTTAATTGACCGTTTTTAGCAATCGCCACAGTATTTACCGCACCAATCTTTAAGGCAGCAGGGTCTAGGCTGTCCATTAAAGAGAGCAGTGGAACTTTATGGGGCACAGTGGCATTAAACCCCACACCACCCAAAGCTTTAAAACCGTGAACAGCGGTTGCAAGTTGGTGGGGTCGGACATGAAAGGGAAGGTAGTGATAGTTTAGATCTAGCTTGGATAATGATAGATTATGAATTTTTGGCGATAGAGAGTGGGCGATAGGATCACCAAAAACCCCAAGAAGACGAGTTTGCCCATCACTAAAGATAAAGCGATCGGATATATTAGAATGAATCATGGTTTCTCTTTACAAAATTGGCTTGGGTCATCTTAATAGAGGAACATGACAACCCACTGCAACTTTTGTTTTATGGCAAATTCTTACTTAAATTAAAAAAATCAGG
>JADFYX010000278.1 GCA_015232795.1 Magnetococcales bacterium | reverse complement strand
TGCAAACAATATGTATTGATGAAAAAAAAGCTGTGGACTCTAAAACCATTGAGCAGATTGTCACGGTAGGTTTAAAGCAAAATGCCGTTATCCATTTTCAAACTCCGGCACAACTAGCCCGGTTGGGGATGTTACCCCAACGCCAAGTTAGGTTAGAGAAGATTGATAAGCAGTTTTTAACCCCGTTGGCCGAAAAATTGGCTGGGGCAGGGGGAAAGATAACGGTAACGACTTCTGCTAAGTTAGACAAAGAAGGTATCCCTGTAGCTGGATCAGTACCTTGGCTAGCAGCACAAGGTGTTGACCTGTTGCGTAAAAAACGTTTTTGGCATCGCCAATCCCTGGATAGGGGAGTTGAAATGCCAATAGAAAAATTTAGTTGTGAGTGGGGCGAATGAGTAATATGCAAAATTCACGGCTCTCTTTTTCTGGTAAGGTCTGGCGACCACGTTGCGAAGTTACAGAGACCCATCTGCAACTTACTCGTGATTGTGGTTTAAGCCAACTATTTACCCCTATTATTGCCCATCGAAAACTGGCAGATGCTGATGCCGTAGAGAGATTTTTTCGTCCTCTTCTTAAACATTTGACCGATCCTCTGCAAATTTTAGATATGGATAAAGCGGTTGCCAGATTGATTATGGCTATTGAGGGAGGAGAAAAAATAGCGGTTTTTGGTGACTTTGATGTTGATGGAGCAACTTCATCGGCGTTGATGGTGCGCTATTTTCGGGCTTTAAATATTCCTATTAGGGTCTATATTCCCGATCGCCTTACCGAAGGATATGGCCCCAACTCCCAAGCCATGAAGACTCTTGTTAACGAAGGGATCTCTCTTGTAGTAACTGTGGATTGCGGTATCACCGCATACGAGGCATTTGAGACCGCAGCTGAACTAGGTCTGGATGTGATTGTTACAGATCATCATCAAGGCCGGGAAGATCTGCCAAAAGCGTTGGCTTTAGTGAATCCTAATCGCTTGGACGACCCTTTTCCCAATAAAGAGCTTGCAGGTGTGGGAGTGGCCTTTTATCTGTTAATGGCACTTAATAGAGCACTACGGGATGGTGGTTATTTTAAAGATAGAGAAGAGCCAGCTTTAAGAGATTTAATGGATTTAGTCGCAGTGGGTACCATAGTTGATGTAGCAAGCTTAACAGGGGTAAATCGGCCGTTGGTAGCGGTGGGGTTACGTGTAGCTCAAGAGAAAAAAAATATTGGCATTAATGCCATAATGGAAATTGCCAGAATAAAAGGTAGCTTATCAGCAGGACAGGTTGGATTTCAGATTGGGCCACGAATAAATGCAGGTGGAAGGCTAGGTAAAGGGCCGATAGGTTCTGAGTTGTTGTACACCCAAAATATAGAGCGGGCTGAAGAGATTGCCTCGGTGCTAGAGGAGGCCAACCGCGAGAGACGCGCATTGGAAGATAAAATGTTGCGAACAGCGATGAAGCGGATTGCCGATGAAGGGTTGGCAGAAGCGGGCCGGAGTATAGTTTTGGCTGAACATGGTTGGCATCAAGGGGTTATAGGTATAATTGCCTCCAGGATTTCTGACCGCTTTCATATGCCAACTGTTATTATTGCACTGGATGAAGATGGTCAGGGTAAAGGGTCTGGACGGTCAATTCCTGGGGTAGATCTTCTGGCAGCCATTGAGGAGTGCAGTGAATTTCTTGTGAAATTTGGTGGTCATAAAGCTGCTGCTGGTTTAAGTATTGAGTCATCTCAGGTGGCTGCATTTAGCAAAGCTTTTGCAAAAGCTGTGGTGGATGGTAACGATCCTGAACTTTTCTCCCCTGCCATGACATATGATGGAAAATTACAGTTTCCCGATGTAAACTTGGAGACTGTGGGACGCTTGGAAAGGTTGCAACCCTTTGGACGGGGAAATCCCGAGCCAGTATTTTTAATTGAAAATGTAAGACTTGTTGATGCCCGTGTAATAAAAGAGAGCCATGTTAAATGTCGTTTGGCAGATGTATATGACAATGTACTGGACACTATCTCATTTAGGGTTCTACCTGGGGGGTTAGGTGAGGGTTTGTTAACTAAGGGAGTTTGGGTGGATGTTGTTGGCTCTCTCTCTATTAACCGTTTTCGTAATCGGGAGACGGTGCAACTAATTGTCCGTGATGCCCGTTTGGCTGAGAAATTTTCGTAAAAAACAAAAACAGTAAGGCTCAATGGATTTTATAAAAGGTAAATAGACAGTGAACAGCTCTTTTTCATGGTTAAATATTTCCCTTATTTTCCTCGGTGGTTATGGGTTGCTGGCTGCCTATCTCTATTTTTCGCAAAATTCCCAAGTTTACCATCCACCCAAAGGTCATATTGAAACCCCAAAAGAGTGGGGGGTGGAGTATGAAACTGTACTTTTGAAAAGTGCTGATTACACCCTGACAAATTGGTGGATACCCGGAGGTGATGAAAACCCTGTCGTTCTCTTTTTTCACGGTAATGCTAGCAATATTTCTGAAACCCAGGATTATGTAAAGCTGTTTCACTCTTTGGGATTAGGTGTGTTTTTGTTAGAATATCGCGGTTATGGGCTAAGTGAAGGCCATCCCAGCGAAAAGGGAACCCAAGCTGATGCTGAGGCTGCATGGCAATTTTTACAGGATAAAAAAAATCTCCCTGCATCCCAGATAATTTTCTATGGTCACTCTTTGGGGGGTGGGGTGGCAACTGGGTTGGCGGTAAAACATCCACCAGCAAAGCTAATTATAGAGGGGACATTTACCTCTGTTCCCGATGTTGCAGCAGAAATATACCCATATTTGCCAGTGCGTTTAATGGCCCACATAAAATATCCCAACCTTGAGCGTATCAAACAAATAAAGGTTCCACTATTGATAATTCATAGTGACCAAGATGATATAATTCCCTTTTCTCATGGGGAGAAACTGTTTGCAGCAGCCAACAAACCAAAAACTTTTTATAAAGCCCATGGCAGCCATCATTCTGGTTTCTCTTCAGCAGGGGCGGAGTCTTTAGAGGTTTTAAAAAAGTTTATCTTGCAGTAGTTAATGGACACAAAAAGCCATGGCTCCATCTTCCCATCTTGTACCTTCTGCCGTAACTGGTCTTATTCTAGCTGGTGGCCTTTCCCGCCGTATGAACAAGCAGGAAAAATCTTTTTTACTTTTGGCTGGAAAGTCGTTGTTGGCTCATGTTTATGAGAGGCTGGCTCCACAAGTGGGAAATACTGTTATTAGTGCCAACGGTGACCCTTCACGCTTTGTCAATTTTAACTTAGAGGTGATTGTCGATAAACGGGATGGATTTTTTGGCCCTTTAGCTGGCGTTGAGGCGGCATTCCTTGCCCATAAAACAGATTGGTTGCTGTCGGTGCCAGTAGATACACCGTTTTTCCCCTTAGATTTAGCAAAAAAAATGTGTCTAACTGTGCAGGGTAGGGATATTCCGGTTGTTGCACAAAGTTTTGGTCGTCTCCATCCTGTTATAACTCTTTGGCCTCGCACAGTGTTGCCAAAGTTGACCGCAGCTTTGGATTCGCAAAAGTTGAAATTACACGATTGGTTTTTAAATCAAGAACATATAAAACTTGATTTTGACAGCTATATTGAAGGTCAAGATCCTTTTTTTAATATCAACCGCCCATCCGATAAGCAAACCGCAGAGGGTTATTTTACAAATTTACAAAAATAGTCTCTTAAGCAAAGACATTCATATGTTTTCTCATAACATTATTTTATTAATTAGTATATAATGAAGAAGCTATCTGAATCTTAAATTCTCTCAATTTTAGATGGAGTAAAG
>JADFYX010000277.1 GCA_015232795.1 Magnetococcales bacterium | reverse complement strand
GCCATGACAGATATTGCCGAGGAAACTGCCGGACTAGAGATGGGTGCGGATGATTATCTCTCTAAACCTATTAATCCTATATTCGGTGCAGGGGTTACACTTTATCCTCGATATTGCCAGCTATCGATCTTGATAAGACCATATCAATATGGTGGGTAGTTTTGTGTCCGACAAAACCATTGTCAGATCGTTCTTTTAAATGTGTTATATTTTCTGACACTGACTACTTGAATATTTTAATTCAACTTTATTATAGCAACATTTTATTACATCATAAACAGACTATTAAACGTACCTTGCCATACCCTTATGTTTTTTAATTGTAGTTGGCTTGCGCTTGAGAAAAAGCCTTACCAACAATATAATTGCTAATATTATCAAACCATCAGCTACGTATACTAACTGTATTTCAAACATTTTTTAGACTCCAATTATTTGTATCTATATATGACATTATATGGCTTTCTGCTGGCATTATACATGCCAACAATAAATAACATATAATATTCAACGGCTTCTTATGTATATTTTTTATACTGCAATATTTTATTCATGGTATATTTTTCCTTCACTGTATAATTTTAATACACTTCACGCACTTTATTGCAGATAATCATAAAAGAATTACCACAGCTAAATATGCTATATTTAATTGGCATTCTTCCAGATGATCATTATGCAGTTGCAGGGGGAGGCCACCCTTTATACAATGTGTTGATTGTATCGAGATAAAGTGGTGGTACTTATAGACAAAAAGCCCAAAAATTCTTGCAACATATTATCAAGATAGATATGACCCTAAATGTATATAATACCAACTAAAATATTAGACGCTTCTGGTTGGCGTTATTATGGCAACAAGCCCAGTAGAGAGCCTGGCTCTTGAGACACTGGCTAGACAGATTTCCGCTAGCTATTCAGGCAGTTTTTGCAGGTTTACTAGTCACTATTTTAATTAGTTTAGGAATGGATCGTTTGCAAACTTCACGTTTTAGTGAGGTGGCATCTGCTGCACTGCATAAAGAGCTTGGGCTTAGTCTAGGTGTTGTGCAAGAGAGCATGGACAACTATAAAATTCAACTCAAAAACCTCTCTCGCTTGTTGGGAGAAAATTATCGCCTAACCAACTACATATCGACAAATAGACTTTGGCAAGAAAATAAAAAAGCTATTGTAAACTCAAGGCTACCAAAATGGCTTCCACCTGAAAGCATGTGGCACAATGTCCTACCCAGCCATTTTTTCCTTTTTTCCCATGATAAACAGTTTCAAGAAATATACTCCCCTATGGGAGACCCTATTCCATCTTGGGTTATCCAAAAACTCCCTCTCTTTATAGAAAAAAGCAAAGGTAAAGTCTTAACCACGGGTGAGAAAGATAACACACTGTTTATTACCACCTCTTTTACTGGTAAAGATATTGATGGCAAGCCCAAAGGGTTTCTTATGCTCATAAGAGAGGTAAATGACATCCTTATGCGTAAGCTCTACCCTTTGAGTGGAGCCGATGCCCAGGCTGTGGTCATCATGGCACACTCTCCAGACCGCGTGGTTGCAGACAACCTCCCCCGTGCTAATGCAGAGAACCGACTTGAAACTATTTTAAAAAATTATGAAATTGTCGTTAAGGAATATGTAGATTATGGCAACACTGAAATTGCCCTTAATCTTGCTGCTATAGCAAAAAAAAGCCGAGTGCAAGAGTTTAGTGATCACCTATTAAGAGAGGATAGGCTGTCCCGTGCTATAATTGCTGTAACATTGGTTGCAGCACTGTTGGGGCTAGCACTGATAGTTGTATTTAGGGTTCGCAAACTTACTGCCTGGGTACACCATGCTTCACAAAAACATTTAGGGCTTACCATTGAGAGCGACAGATCTGGTGATGAGTTGTGCATTCTATCGAAGGCTATGTCAGAACTGGATCAGAGAAATGCCCGCGCCCTGAAATCCAGAGCAATAATCACCGAATTGGTACGTTTGGGTAAAGAGAATGACGATCTGACAATATTGATGGAAAAATCTTTAAGATTGCTGCAAGCTGGAACTTGGCAGATAAACAAAAATATGGGGGCAATCTTTCTTACTAATAGCGAGAGTGGAGAGTTGGATTTAACAGCACAACGAGGCATGCTTCAAGAGTTTGTGACAAAGTGTAAAACAGCCAACGCAGGGAAGCATCTCTCCCAACAAGGGGCAAAAAACAGAGATATACTGTTTGTCAATAATATTGAAAAAAATCATGAAATAAATGTTGATGGTATTCTAAACCACGGTTACTACTCTATTCCCATTTTATCAAATAACCGACTTTTGGGGGTTATTATACTCTTTCCAGATGGCAGTCAAACAATAGATACAGAGGAAAAGGACTATCTATGGAGCATCTCTTATGGCATAGCCAGCCTTTTGGAACACTATTATACTGATCTTCTACTGACTGATGCTAAAAAAGCAGCAGAACTTGCCAATCAGGCAAAAAGCAACTTTTTAGCCAATATGAGCCATGAAATTCGCACCCCCATGAACGCTATCATGGGCATGGGACACCTTTTATTAAAAACCGAGATATCTGACAAACAACGGGACTATTTAAAAAAAATTCAGGGGGCATCCCGCTCTCTTCTTGGTATTTTGAACGATATTCTGGATTTTTCCAAAATTGAGGCCAACAAACTTCATATGGAGAGTGTGGAGTTTAAATTAGAAGATGTACTAAAAAGCGTAACCGACCTAATTGTCGCCAAAACCGAAGAGAAAGGGATTGAATTCCTCTACCATTGCCACACTGATACTCCCCTAAACCTGATTGGAGACTCTCTGCGTCTTGGTCAGGTACTTATTAATTTGGCAAATAATGCGGTTAAGTTTACAGAATCTGGGGAGATAGTCATCTCTGTTGAACCGACTCATCTAACAGCTAAGTTTGTCTGGCTTAAATTTTCAGTTCGCGATACAGGTATAGGCTTGACCCAAGAGCAGATAGCAAAACTTTTCACTGCATTCTCTCAAGCCGATACATCCACAACCAGAAGATATGGTGGCACTGGCTTGGGGTTAGCCATTTGTGAAAGATTGGTAGGCATGATGGGGGGCAATATTCATGTTGAAAGTGAATTTGGCAAAGGGTCGGTTTTCTCTTTCACAGCAGCTTTTGAAATCCAGCCCAAAATAACTGATCAACCCACAAAAAGGCGAACAACCCTGGGTAATTTGCGGGTTATGGTGATAGACGACAATGCGACTTCTTTAAAAATCTTAAAAGAGCTACTGGAATCTTTCGTATTTGATGTTACCACCTTGCAGTCCGGTAGCGAGGCACTCAACGAGCTGGAACTATCTATAAAAAAGGGAAGCAAACCGTATGATTTGATAATAATTGATATGCAAATGCCCCATATGGATGGCATAGAAACCTCGCTAAATATTAAAAAAATTTTTGCTGCTGATAAACAACCGACCATGATAATGATAACCGCCCACTCTCGCGAAGATATAATTGAACGGGCCCAAAGAGCAGGTATTGATGCTCTTTTGAATAAACCTATTAGTAGCTCTACATTGCTGGACTCAATTTTAGTACATTTTAATAAACAGTCAGACGCACCTGTAAAATCAACCTCTTTGGGAACACAAATAGAATCTGAACTACGAAAAACCATCACCGGAGCCATAGTTTTATTGGCAGATGACAGCTCTATTAATCAACAGGTGGCCCAAGAAATATTGGAAGATATCGGTCTGGTGGTAAAAGTGGTGGACAATGGGCATGATGCGGTTAAAATAA
>JADFYX010000276.1 GCA_015232795.1 Magnetococcales bacterium | reverse complement strand
AAGTAAATTCAATGACGCAGCCATATTAGTATTTCATTATATAGCGGCGTTAGTAAAAACGGTGAAACTTCAGTAAAGAAAATTAGGATACTTTACCAAGAGTCGCATAACTTTGTATATGACAAGTTCTATGAATTCCTGGGTGCATATGGTGTGGTTACTGACAATAGGTCACGACCACACCAAGACAAGGATATTGGCAACAAAGTTCTTGATGTCAATTTTAAACCGGTCATAGATAGTCTCATTAAGTCCCAAGAAAAGCTCTGTGGAATCATCAAATCATACTACCGGGAGGCTGCTTGAAACCCATTTTCCACAAGCTTGGCAAACGTGTATAATCTGTTTGAATTTTATAATGAAATCGATTTTTCTGTATTTTGGCACAGCTAAGAGTTTCCCTTCTGGATTATTAAAAGACACAATATTCCAGAATTATGTCATCTATTTGCGCAATGTTTGATGATAAATTGCTTTCCAAAATCGCACAGTTCAGGTAAACATAACCAGAATTATAACTGAACAGGGGATACATGCTGTGAGCCGCATCTTGACAATTTCGTTTCCAAGTCCCGACCAAGTTACCATCCATTTTGACGATGTACCACTGACGGCTCCATTCAGGTTACCGTTGGAGAAGCAGGAGCAGCGTGAGCTTGCTTGGTACTTTGAGACCTACGCTGGTGGATTTGTCTCCCAGGTGGACATTCAGAGAGCCCAGACGTTGGAGAAGTCGTTGGAGAATCTTGGTCAGCGGTTGTATAATGATTGTATAGGTTCTCATGGCCGAAATGGAGAGAAGTTGTTTCAGCAATGGATCAACTCCAATGATCATCCTCTACCAGTATTGGAAATAATAGCTGAGCACACAGCTATTTTGGAACTTCCTTGGGAGTTGCTACGACCTCCAGGAACTCCGTGGCTCTGTACTAGAGAGCCCCCAATTTCTGTTGTAAGGGGGAGCACAGTAGACTCCCACAATCAATCTAAATCCAAAGCTCCCAGCTTTGATTTAACCGATCACCTTGGATCTCTTAGGGTTTTGATGGTGGTGAGTCGGCCCCAGGATGCCGGATTTGTCAACCCCCAAGCCGATTCATTAGCAGTATTGGAAGCGACAGAAAGATTGCCAGCAGACCAGGTTCACGTTGAATTTCTCCGACCTCCGACCCTAAACGCTCTGAAAGAACGCTTTCAAAATGGACCGCCAGTTGACCTGTTACACTTTGATGGTCATGGAGCACATGACAAAAAAAAAGGTGGTTTGTTGCTGTTTGAAACTGACCAACGACAGGCTGATCCGGTTCCAGCCCAGGATGTGGCAGATGCGATTGCTCATCAGCCACCAGCCATCGCAGTAATCTCAGCCTGTCGTTCAGCTGCGGCAGAGGCTGAAAACCCTTATGCTACCAGTGCCCAGACCCTGTTGAGAGGTGGCGTAGCCTCGGTATTGGCTAGCCCATACAACATGCTTGTGCAAACCGGGCGTCATTTCTACACTGCTTTTTACGCCATGCTCACACACGGTGCGGCCCCTGAACAGGCTCTCAACACTGCTCGTTCGGTACTTCTTGACAATTCCGAGCGGGGATGGATTATTCGTGACAACGCCCTGAAACCACTACAACTCAGCGATTGGTGGATGCCGACTCTTTACCAGCGTTCCGACTTGCTCCATCAAAGGGTTCCAGATTCGTTCTCCATCCTAAATGAGAAGAGATTAGATCTTGTTTTCAACCCCCAAGATGGTCCAGAGTTGATAGGGTTAGAAGAAATGCTATGGCGATTGGAGCGGGCTTTTGCTGATGGAGCAGGATGCATATTGCTTCACGGGTTACGCGGAGCAGGAAAGAGTGTTTTGGCCACAGAGGCAGGTCGTTGGTTGCTACGTATCGGTCTGTTTTCACGAACTATCACTCTTGACCTAGCCGACCCCGAACTGACAATTCCCGATGGTGCCCAACCTGGGATGGGTGGCACGCTTCTGGTGCTGGACAGCTCCAACCAAGATCAAGTTACGAGAGATCTTGCCGGATGTCTGGAACCGTGGTTGACCCAGGGAGGAGCGGTTCTAGCCTGTACCCGCCATCCAGGTCACACCCCCTGGAATGATATCGCAAAGCAGAGTTGGAGTCGCTTTCTGGCAATGAATGTTGGTGGACTCTCCAATTCAAGTGCCTATCGACTGTTCCTCGAACGCTGTCGGAAAGATTCGGATTCCCCTCCACCTGACTATGCCCTCTTTCGACGCTGGATGCGCACCATTCATGGCCATCCGCAGACCCTGCTGTTTCTAGCCACAACAAAAATGATTGATGTCTCGGATCAGCCACCGGAACGGATCATGGATACGATGCTAGAACGACAACGACAGGATCCCGAGGTGTTGGAGGTTGAACAGGCTCTGGATCGTGTGGATGAGGATTTTCGGAGGCGAGCGGCAGGGCTGGGTGTGCTCTGTGGTGGGGGGATGGTCGAATTGATTCTCCATCTTTTTCAGATAGGTGACAAAGAGGACAAAACGGCTTGGTATAATGCTCTGGCCAACATGCAACGTTCAGGATTGGCTACACTGGTGCCACTGTTGACTCTGGAAGGTCGATTGTTGCGGTTCCATCCAATGTTAGCACCTTTGCTTTTGGAAACACTGGACAATGAACAACGGACAAAGATGCAACATGAATACATCAACATGTACTATACTTACTCTAATGAATGTTTTGAGTTGGCTTCCACACCTGCCTCCAATGTGGCGCGAGGCATGGTGGTGGAAGAACTCCCCAACTTGATGCAGGCACTACGTTTGGGGATAGCCGACCCTGAATTTCCGGATAGAAGTGGTTTTTATCAGAATATCTCACTTTTCTTAAGACTGTTTAGTCTTTCACAGGAGCTTGATGAAATCAGTGAGCTAGCCGAAATTCTGGACAAGGAGAATAGCAACTCGTTTATGGGACGGCTGGCTCGTGCGCAACACTACAATTTAGTAGGGCAGCATGCCGAAGCGGAAGCTTTGTATAGGGAAGTCATGTCACGACCTGACCAGATTCCCCCTCTTGACCTCACGTTGATATATCGCGAACTTGGTCATGCGATCCAACAACAGGCAAGACCTGAAGAGGCAATTGAACTATTTGAAGAGGCTGAAAAGCTTATCCGGGAGCATTCCTCATCTGAAATAAAAGATTGGAAACACCTCCGACTATCCACTTCTTTGGATCGATGCGCAGCCTTGACAAAAGCAGGTCGTATTGACGAAGCGGAAAGCACCTTATCCGAGTTGGAGCGTGACTATTATGACGCTTTGACATCATCCCCCTATTATGCCCAATACGCCATTGCGAAAATATTCATTCATCTTAAAAACCGTGAATTGCAACAGGCTGAAACTCTGTGCCATCAAGCGAGTGAAATTCTGACAAGTTCCGCAGAACGAACCAACCTAAGCCGTCTATTTCTAAACCTCAGCATTATTCAGGCCCAGGGTGAGTCATGGAGCGATGCTGACAAGAGCCTCCAAAAAGCAGCGGAGTTGGCTGAAGAAACACAAGATGCCAACCTTGCCGCATCTATTTGGGTCACTCAGGGCGCACAGCATTTCATTCAGGATAATCTTACCCAGGGTATGGCCTATTTTGCACAGGCCGAGGAGAAGCTTGGTAATCTTGAGCCTGATGCAGACTGGATCAGGATGTATATCATCGCCGGTGATACCCTAACCGATCATAAACACTATCAAGAAGCGGAGCCTTATTACCTCTCAGCCCTTGATATCAGCCGAAAGTGCACAAATAGCTCACTAGAGCCG
>JADFYX010000275.1 GCA_015232795.1 Magnetococcales bacterium | reverse complement strand
AAGCTTCCGTGGGGAATCAGTCAACGCACCCTATTTTTCGCTCAGAGGCTAAATTTTTTATCACATTAGGTGCTGTTTCTTTTATTTTTACACTGCTTTTATTGAGAAAACTGATGCCTGAATATTAGTCTTGAATCTAATGAAAAATATTGAAAAGTAGATATTTTTTATTCTCAGTTTAGTCTGTATAACCAACATATATTGTTTTGTTAAAAAGGTGAATATCATGGGTAATTTTTTTCGTAGTGGCAGTGGACTGTTTATTCCCGGCATTGCACAGGTTGGTTGGTTGCGTAGTCTACTTTGGCGTTGGGACACAGGGAGTCGTGGTGATATCTCCATGGCTGAGCGTCTTCACAAAGGTCAAGTGGCATAACCATATAAAGAATCAAGAGAATAAGGGAAAAGAAAAATGACTCCAGCAGAATTACGCGATGCCAGTGCACATCTTTATGGCAACGGATTGATCAATAGGGTTTATATCCGGGCGTTGGCTAAAGATCTCCAGACATCAGAGTCTACAGTACGCCAATGGTGGTATGGAATTATGCCCGGTATTCCCAACCAGACCAAATTGACTATTGATAGCATTAAAAATGAGAGAGGACGCTACTAATGACTTTTTGTAAATTGACCCCAACTATTTTATTTCCAAAAGGTGGCAAGCGTCTGCCACCTGTTAGTCAACCAATGGACCCTGATCCGTACGATTTTAAGTCAGACCGTTCTTCTTCTGCAACGTCTCGGCGACCAAAAAGGCGATATCAAGACTTTGAGCGGCATTAAGTCGAGGGTCACAGGTAGTTTCGTAACGGTCCTTTAGGTCCTCTTCTAATACTTCCAATGAACCACCTACACACTCGGTAACATTGTCGCCTGTAAGCTCAAAATGCACACCACCTGGCAGAGTTCCTTCTGCCTTGTGGATTCTAAAGAAATGATTTATTTCATTGAGAATATGGTCTATTGATCGGGTTTTGTATCCTGATGGTGAGGAATAGGTGTTGCCGTGCATAGGGTCACAGCTCCAAATTATCTCCTTTCCTTCTTTTGCAACAGTGCGTAGTAGTTGGGGCAGGGACTCTTGGATTTTTTCGTGACCAAAACGGCAGATAAAGGTCAAGCGACCCGGTTCATTATGTGGGTTGATTTTATCACATAGTCCCAAAATATCATCAGCAGTGGCAGAAGGACCAATTTTAACGCCAATTGGATTGTGTACTCCGCTTAAAAACTCCACATGTGCGCCATCAAGCTGTCTGGTACGTTCACCAATCCACAACATATGGGCCGAGCAGTCATAAAAATCGTTGGTTAATGAGTCTCTTCGTGTGAGCGCACTCTCATATTCTAAAATGAGAGCCTCATGGCTGGTGAAATATTCTATTTCATGGATAGCAGGAGTGTTGGCAGCATTAATGCCTACCACCTGCATAAAGCGCAAAGATTCCGAGAGTTTGTCAGCCAACTCTTTGTAGCGCTTTCCCTGGGTGCTTTTGGCAACGAAGTCTAAGTTCCACTCATGGACCTGATTAAGGTCGGCATAACCACCGCTGGTCATGGCTCGAAGTAGGTTTAAGGTACTTGCTGACTGAAAATAGGCTCGCTCTAAACGTAAAGGGTCTGGCTGTCTGGCCTCTTCGGAAAAATAGGGTGCGTTGACTGATTCCCCACGGAAGCTTGGCAATGAGACACCATTTTGGGTCTCCATTGGGCTGGAGCGTGGTTTTGCAAACTGTCCTGCAATTCTGCCAACCTTAACTATTGGTTTATTGAGTCCTTGAGTAAGGATAATTGCCATCTGCAACAAAATTTTTAATTTGTCGCGTATTGAGTCAGCTCTAAAATTGTCGAATGATTCTGCACAATCCCCACCTTGCAGTAAAAAAGCTTCACCTTTGGCAACAAGTTCAAGATGTTTTTTTAAGGAACGCACCTCCCCAGCAAAGACCAATGGGGGGTATAACCCCAAGTTTTTACAAGTCTTATCCAAATCAGCTTGATCTGGCCAATCTGGTTGTTGCAAGGCTTCGTGTTTTTTCCAAGAGTTGGGATACCAATTATTTGCGGTCACGTTACTACGTTTCCTTAACAACCCAACCTTGCTCTTAAAAATCTTTGCCGTAGCCCAAGAACAGATAAAACCTATTCACCCAGAATCCATGCGCCTGATTAGCAAAAGCCTAAGCCTGATTGATAAAGATTTTAGAAATAAACCAGAACATGCAGAACTGTTTGTAAAAATGCTCCGCAATAAACGGGCTGTAGCTTGGGTACTACGTCGCATGAGTGCGAGTGGGGTTTTAGGTCGTTATTTACCAGAATTTGGCCGGATTATCGGTCAATCACAACACGACCTGTTTCACATATTTACTGTGGACGAGCATACTTTACAGGCGGTTGAGGCCTTACGTAAAATTAAAAGAAAGGAATTTTCCTCTGAATTACCACTTGCAACACAGATCATGGAGAATATTCGTGATCCCTTGGTTTTGATTCTCAGTATATTGTTGCACGATATTGCCAAAGGCCAAGGAGGTTATCATCAGGACAAAGGAGCAATTATTGCGGACAAGATCTGTCGCCGACTACAACTACCCAATGCGGAAATAGCCAAAGTGGTCTGGTTGGTTAAAAAACATCTGATATTCTCCCGTACTGCTTTTAGGATGGATATTGGTGATCCTGAAACTGTAGCTCGATTTGTTACTGAAATTGGCAACGTTGAAAATTTAAAACTTCTACTGTTATTGACGATTACCGACATAATAGCAGTTGGTCCTGGGGTCTGGACACCATGGAAAGCCTCTCTTCTACGGCAACTCTACAATTTAACCCTTGAGGCGTTGGAAAAAGGTGAGTTCAAACCAGAGGGTATGGTTCTGCAAGCAAATATGAGAAGAAGAGAGGCAGTCGCACTTCTGTCTAACGACTATACAAAGGAGCAGTTAGAGGCCCATTTTAACCGTTTTTCTCCTGACTATTTCCTCCACTATGATGCAAAAATACTTGCGGAACATTTTATCGCTTTAGCACCACATTTAAATGAACCTCTGGCTATTATATTCCGCTGGGAAGAAGATTCCGACACCACTGAGTTGCTTTTACACACCCAAGACCATCCTGGGCTTATCGCCACTGTATCTGGGGTGCTGGCTGCTGAAGGTACTAACATTCTCTCTGCCAACATTACCACCTCCAAGGATGGCATGGCCCTGGATATTTTTATTTTTCAAAATACCCAAGGTAAAGCCATACAAAATCAACGACGCTTAGACCGGATTGAAAAAAACATAACATCCCTGCTTGAAGGAAAAATATGCCTTGATAGCCTGATGACAAAATCAACCATGGCAGAGCCAGCACCGAAACATTTTCGTATTCCGGTTGATATTCGTGTCGATAATAGCTTTGAAACCTTTACCCTCCTAGAGGTAACGGCCTTAGACCGCATAGGTCTACTCTATAACATCACCCGGGTGCTGCAAAAACAGGGTATTCAAATTTTAACCGCTAAAATATCTAGTTATGGTGAAAAAGCGGTAGATGTGTTTTATATTAAGGATCTTTTTGGGCTAAAACTTGGCAAAAGAAAAATAGAGAGTATCTCCAAAAATATTAAAGAATCTATAGAAAAGCTTGATTAACCACAATATTTCATGAATCTCCATGGCAACAGAGAAAAAAAGAGGTTATTGTTAAGAAGGTAACTGATCCAGATGTTACTGGAATAAACCTAGATTCTAACCACACTTGATTAAGGAAACGTAGTAACGTGACCGCAAATAATTGGTATCCCAACTCTTGGAAA
>JADFYX010000274.1 GCA_015232795.1 Magnetococcales bacterium | reverse complement strand
GTATTATCTCTGTGTTGATTGTCAGTGGCTGTTCTGGCAAAAAAGCTGCTATAGAGCCTATAGATAATAACAACACCCCACCACAAAAAGTGTTAGGCACTATTCCTCCTCCTGTGGCTCACTCTCATAAGCCTGTTATGCCAATTGAGAAAGTGACAAACGAGGCTTATGAAGAGTTATATTCCATTGCTGTTGAGGATTTCTCTGTTCAGGGTCTTCTTTATAGTCTTGCCAAAAATGCCAAGTTAAATGTTGATATCAGCCCGGATATCTCTGGTATAGTTACCTTAAATGTTATTGACCAAACCTTACCAATGGTTATGGAAAGAATAGCAAAAATGGCTCATCTGCGTTTTGAGATGGATGGTCCAACTTTGGTGGTAACTCCTGATCTTCCCTATATCCACACCTATCAGATAAATTATCTCAATATTGACCGTAAGATGAGTAGCAACCTGCGGTTGTCTAGTCAAATTTCATCTTCTGGAAGTGGCGTTCCCGCATCGGATAAAGATGCTGCTGCGAGAAAGAGTACCCCTGAGGGGCGGTCTAACATATTGGTAGATAATCTTTCTGAAAATAATTTTTGGTCACAGCTAGAAAAAAATATACGCTCTATAATTGAACGCTCTGATAATAAACAAAAAACAAAAAACAAAGAAGAATTTACCACAAACTTTAATGATGACATCGCCTTATCAAGAGATTTTCAAGCTAGAGAGCAAGAGTTAGCAAACACAAACAAGGAAGATAAAAAGATAGAAAGCTCAATGGATTTGGTAATTGTAAATCCGCAAAGCGGATTAGTTACTGTTAGAGCAACTTCAAGGCAACAGACAGAGGTACAGTTGTTTCTTGATAAGCTTATGGCCGGGGCAAGAAGGCAGGTTCGTATAGAGGCAACTATATTAGAAGTCAGGCTGGATAAATCCCATGAATCAGGTATAGATTGGACAGCTTTTAGAGATGTAAGTGCTAACCGCCCTAGCACCAATACAGTTATTGGAAACAACACTTCCACCACCTTAGCAACAGTAGTAAATAAAGAAGACCCAGTTGCTTCTTTTAACATAACTGATCCTATTTCTGGTGTAGCTAATATTTCTGGGGTGTTTCATAACGTAAATATTGCCCTTAAACTTTTGGATCAATTTGGCGATGTGCGGGTGTTGTCTTCACCAAAACTTGTCACCCTCAATAATCAGATATCTGTACTAAAAGTAGTTGATAATCTAGTTTATTTTACCGTAGAAAAGAATGAGAGAGAGAGTAACTCCACTCTTATAACTACCTACACTTCAAATGTAAGAACAGTACCAGTAGGTCTGGTTATGAGTGTCTTGCCACAAATTAGCCCCAACGGGCAGGTAAGTTTAATAGTTAGGCCCACCATTACCCGTGTGGTAGATTTTGTCACAGACCCAAATCCTGACTTGGCAAACAAAAACATTGTCAGCCGTATACCCCAAATTCAAGTGCGGGAGATGGAGTCTATGTTGAGTGTGCAGAGCAGTCAGACAGCGGTAATTGGTGGGTTGATGACCAGCGTTATCAATGATAGTAACAACTCTGTTCCTGGTGTCTCAAAAATTCCTATATTTGGCAGATTGTTTAAACATAAAAAAGATTTAGTAACCAATGTAGAATTGGTGATTTTCTTGAAGCCAACTGTGATAAAATCAGATGTAGATCTTTTGGAAAAAAAGGAGCTTTCTTTACTGAATAAATTTTTGAGTAAACACGACACACAAGAGCAAAAACTAATTTTTTCAGGAAGAGAGCTATGAGTGTTCTAGTTGATACTTTAAGCAGTGGTGAAAATAGTGGTTTGCATGGTTCCCAGAATAATACAATAAAAACAGACTTTAACAGACATAACTGGCCTACTGGTAACCATATGAATACCTCAGTTGGTTGGTTTTTAGTACTTTTTTCAATAGTTGGTATTGTTGGTTTAGTGATGTTTAGTAAGGATTTTTTGCAATTTGCAAAAATTGTATCAACCCAAGACCAAGTGACCCCAGTTGAACCCGTAAAAACAAGCAATTTAACTCCATTAAAAACATTTGTCGCCCAAGAGTCAGTTAGGGTACGGCCTATTGTTCCTGCTAAAATTATCGAACCTATTGAAATTGTAAAAAATTCTGAGCCAATAGTTGTAGAAAACAGCTCTGCAAATCCTGGTGTTGATGGTTTTACAGATATAATTTCAAGGATGGGCCAGATTGAAGAGACCCTGGAAAATATTAAAGACAGCTTGAAAAAAGATTCTGCGCCCAAGGTATCTCAGCAACCTAAAAGTGCAGCAAAAAAAATTGATAGCAGCGCAGCTATTGCAAAGAGAGATAAATCTAAAATTAAAAAGTCTCGTCGTCTTAAAACATCTGCCATTCGGCAAAAAATTGAAAATGCCAATAATCTCTTTTTAAAAGGTGAGATAGCGAAGTCAGAAGAAATTTTTAACAGTGTATTAAAGCAGAATATATTTCGCCGGGAAGCCCTAATGGGTTTGGCATCTATTGCTGTGCATAACCACCAATTTGAACAGGCTCGGCAGACATATAAACGTATTCTCTTTCTCAACCCTAAAGATAAAGAGGTTGAATCTCGACTTATTAGTTTAAGAGAGATGAGTGATCCAATGGTGAGGGTCTCCCAATTAAAAAATATGATCCGTGTTGAACCAGACAATTTCAACCTCCATTTTATTTTAGGCACAATATATGTGGGAAAAGAGCAGTGGTCCGAAGCTAAAGAAGCTTTCACAAAGGCCCATATATTAGAGAGGGATCATCCAGATACGGTCTATAATTTGGCTGTCAGTCTGGATCATCTAAAACAGACTGAAGAGGCGTTAAAATATTATCTGCTGGCAGCAAAGTTGGCTAAAACCCATCCAGTAGAGTTTGAATTGAAGCATGTAAACAATCGTATTGTCGATTTGCAAACATATTTTGCCCAATATGATGAACCTACAATTGTACTGGCTCCCGACGGTGTAGTTGATGAATCCAATTAAAATGCATAAAAAATTTGCGAGGTGGATATGTATCTGAACCACTATAATATGAACCGTTTTCCTTTTCCCAATGCTGCTGATATTGAGAACTTTTTTGCAGATGGTAAACGTGGGGTTATTCTCAAGGCCATAGAGTATGCAGTGCGTAATGAAGAGGGTTTGACCACTGTAGTTGGCAAAGTTGGTGTGGGCAAATCGACAATGTTGCGTATGTTGGTTAAAAATATCGCAAGCAGTGTGGATACGGTAGTTATTGATGATCCCAGATTATCCCCCCAGGAGTTTTTAAAAACTATAGCCCAGCAGTTACAGATTGTTTCCAACAATAATATTCAAGATCTTCGTAACGCCATAACAATCTATCTTTATAATAGCCATCTGATGCAAAAGCGGGTAGTTATTATTATTGATGAAACTCAATATATCTCTGCAAAAGTTTTAGAGGAGATTCATATATTAAGCAACCTTGAATACAATGAAAAACGGATGTTGCAATGGGTGCTTTTTGGCCAACCACAAATGGAAAAACAGCTTGACGGTAAGGCATCAACACCTTTAAAAGATAGAATTATCAACCGTTTGACTATGGAGCCACTTACACTAAACGAGATAGAGAATTATATTAATTTTCGTATTTCTGTTGCAGGTTACAAAGGCCCTGCAATTTTTAATAGTGGTTCCATTAAACTTATTCAATCTATATCAGGTGGGTGTCTACGCAAAATCAACTTGCTAGCCCATAAAGCTCTTATGTCTGCTTATGCCAGAGGGGTGCATAAAGTGGAGAGTTATCATGTT
>JADFYX010000273.1 GCA_015232795.1 Magnetococcales bacterium | reverse complement strand
GCCGCCTTTGCGGTACGTGATCGGTTGGAGCAAAACCTGGGGCCAAGATTTTGGATTCAGGATTGGATGCAGATGAACAGTAACTTTTTCAGGGCGTTGCAGATGGAAAAGGCAACCATGTTTGTCATTCTTTTCTTGGTGGTGGTGGTGGCCGCCTTCAATATTGTCTCCAGCCTGGTGATGGTGGTGATGGAGAAGGGGCGAGAGATTGCTATTTTAAAATCTATGGGGGCAACTCCAAATAGCATTTTAACAATATTTTTGGTAAATGGTGGTGTAATCGGTATTGTCGGCACTCTGTCTGGTCTGGCCTTGGGGTTAGGCTTGGCATTCAACCTAGAAGCAGCATTGGGTTTTATCGAGGATCTTTTTGGCATCCAAATTCTCTCCGGCGAGGTCTACTATATCGATCATCTTCCTTCAGTTGTTTTGTGGTCTGATGTTATTTGGATAACTTCAATAAGCTTTATTATTACTGTTCTTGCTGCCTTCTATCCTGCTTGGCGAGCTGCACAGGTTGATCCTGTTGAGGGGTTGCGTTATGAGTGATGCTGCTCTTGATCCCTCCCTCCTTGTGGCTACCTCTCTGACAAAATCGTTCTGTTTGGGAAAAAACAACACTCTGGAAGTTCTAAAAGGGATAGATTTAACCCTTAACCGTGGTGAAATTGTGGCACTGTTGGGTGATTCTGGTAGTGGTAAAAGCACTTTGATACAAATTTTAGGCACCCTAGACCACCCAACTTCAGGATCTGTCACCCTTGACGGTATTGATCTTTTTAAATTGAACCCAAAAAAGCAAGCTGTAATTCGTAACCAAAAAATTGGTTTTATCTATCAATTTCATCGTCTTCTGCCGGAATTTACCACCCTTGAAAATGTTATGATGCCCCTGTTAATAGGGAGACTCGACCCCAAGGCAGCAAAAGAAAAAGCAGCCAATATTTTAGAACAGGTGGGTTTAAAAGAGCGTATGCTCCATCGTCCCGGTCAACTCTCCGGGGGAGAACAGCAACGGGTGGCTATTGCTCGGTCTATTGTTACCCAGCCGGTTTTATTGTTGGCAGATGAACCTACAGGCAACCTAGATCGCCGTACAGCTTGGTCGGTATTTGAGTTGTTGCAAAAGCTCAACCAAGATCTCGGTCTTACCTGCTTAATGGTGACCCACAATAATGAGTTAGCCCAGCATCTTAACCGTCAGGTACATATGATAGATGGTAGTTTGGCTTCACAAGAGGATGCCGGGTTATGATTTCTACCAACGAAATATTGGTTGGAATTATCACTTGGGTTCCGGGTATCTTGTTGGCAATTACTCTACATGAGTGGGCCCACGGTTATGTTGCCACCCGTTTTGGTGATCCCACACCCGGCATGATGGGGCGGTTATCCTTAAGCCCTATTCCCCACATAGATCTGGTCTGGACCATTATAATTCCCGTGGCTATGTTGGTAACATCATTGGCCACCATGGGCCAGCCCTTTGTTTTTGGCGGGGCCAAGCCTGTACCAATAAACCCTAGGAATTTTCGCGCAGACCGATACCGCCTGGCTATTTTTTCGGTCTCTATTGCTGGTCCGGTTATGAATCTCTTTTTAGCCTTGCTATGTGTCATTGCCCTACGGGGTGCGATACACCTGCCGGAATTTATGGCAAAAGCAGTTGTGGAAATGTTAATGGCAGCTTTGCAGATGAATGTTTTGTTGGCAGTATTTAATATGCTGCCCATATTACCTCTGGATGGTGGTCGGGTTTTAGGAGCTATTTTGCCATCACCATACGATCAAAAAATGGCGCGTTTAGAGCGTTTTGGTCTGCCGATTGTTATTGTGTTGGCCTTTACCGGGATATTAGGCAAAATTCTTATACCTGTTATGTCGTTTGTGTTGATATTTTATATTCAACTTGCCGGATTAATGTAAATTATTTAAGAAAATTTAAGAGGACTATTTTTGTGAGTGCAGTAAACAAACCAACTGTTTTTAGCGGTGCCCAACCTACAGGTCAATTAACCCTGGGCAACTATCTTGGGGCTTTGAAAAATTGGGTTTCCATGCAAGATGAGTATAACTGCCTTTTTTGTGTCGTAGATCTTCACGCTTTGACTGTTCGTCAAGATCCCAAAGATTTAAATGAGCAGATATATGATCTGGCTGCGGTCTACCTGGCCTGTGGTCTTGACCCTGATAAGAGCACTATTTTTGTCCAGAGCCAAGTTGCTGCCCATGCGGAGTTAGCCTGGATTTTATCCACATTCACCCAGATGGGTGAACTTGAGCGGATGACCCAATTTAAAGATAAGTCTACTCGGCATAAGAACAATATAAATGCCGGGCTGTTTACCTACCCCACCTTGATGGCTGCCGATATTTTGCTTTATGGCACTCATAAGGTTCCTGTAGGTGCTGACCAAAAACAGCATTTAGAGCTTACTCGTGATGTTGCAACCCGTTTTAACGGGGCTTTTAAACCGGTATTTCGAATACCAGATCCCCTGATAGCCACAACAGGTTCTGCTCGGGTGAAAGATCTGCAAGAACCAACCAAAAAGATGTCCAAAAGTGCAGAGTCCGAACTTGCCAAGATTATGTTGCTGGATGATCCTAAGACCATCATAAAAAAATTTAAAAAAGCTGTTACCGATAGCCAAGGGGTTATAGCTTATGATGAGGAGAACCAGCCAGGTGTTGCCAACCTTCTAAATATTTGGTGTGCAGCAACCGACAATACCCTGCACACAGCACTAGAGCACTTCAGCCACAATATGTACGGCAAGCTAAAAGTTGAGAGTGCCGAAGCGGTTAATGCTATTTTGACTCCTGTACAAGAGCGTTACAAAGAGATTATTGCTGATCGTGGTGAACTACAACGTATTTTATCTTTAGGGGCAAAAGTGGCAGATGAACGGGCTGAGGAGATGATGGTAAAAGTTGTTGATGCTTTGGGGCTGCCACCACGTTTACGGAGCAGACATGTCTGAGCCAATTAGATTGCAAAAATGGTTGGCCGAAGCTGGGCTTTGCTCCCGCAGAGAGGGTGAGCGTTGGATTGAGGCCGGGCGAGTTAAGGTTAATGGTATTGTTGTTACCACTTTGGGAACAAAGGTTGATAAAAAGGATAAAATAGTAGTTGATGGTAAACCCCTGCCACCCAAACGGGCTGAACGCACAGTGGTGTTGGCTCTTAATAAACCAGTTGGGCGAATTTGCACAAAGAAAGATCCTGAAGGCAGGCCAACCATATTTGAACTATTGGGTAGGGGGCATCCCCGTTTGATAAGTGTTGGGCGGTTGGATATCAACTCCGAGGGGTTGTTGTTGTTGAGTAACGATGGAGATTTGGTGCATAAATTAACCCATCCATCAAGTGAGATTCCCCGTGTCTACCGGGTGCGTGTCCATGGTCGTGTGAGTGAAGACTTTTTGGCAAAAATTAAAGCTGGTGTGCTTTTAGAAGATGGTCACACCGGAGAGTTAGAGGTTGCTTTAGATGGTGTGCAAGGGGCTAACAGTTGGCTGACCCTAACCTTGAGAGAGGGGCGTAATCGTCTGATTCGAAGAATATTTAAACAATTTGAAATGGATGTAAGTCGCTTGATTCGTATCTCTTATGGAGGCATTGAGTTGGGGGATGTGGCAAGAGGAACATGGCGTAGTTTAAGTGGGCCAGAGATTAAATATTTAATGAAGACCGTAAGTAAAGATCGTAAGTAAAAGACCAAATTTTTTTAATTTATTAGGTAGATAATATTATGTCAGCCCAAACTAGTGTTTGGAAAAAAATTCGTAAAAAGGCTACCGCTATCTTATGTAAAGATAATGAAGATGATTGT
>JADFYX010000272.1 GCA_015232795.1 Magnetococcales bacterium | reverse complement strand
GGTTTGTTGCCAGCCTTAACTAAAGCCAGCAAGCGTGATAATTTTCTTAGCCGGGCAATTATGATAATATTTTTTAATAGTTCAAAAGCAAGACCATTTTGCCGACTGGACTCCCGAACCACAAAAGCTACTTCACCAAAATTACCCTCTTTTACATAATAATAACGCCCAACAGCGTGTATTTTCTCTTTTGGTCCTTTACGACGTACTAAACAGAGGGCCAAATCACTGGTTTGATCGACATTTACCAAGGCATAGGCTTTTTCACGGGACATCCGTTTGATGCCATAGTTATAACGCATCAACAAAGTCTCTTGGGTATGAGAGTAGAAAAATTCCTGTAAAATACGTTCATCTGAAGCCTTGAGAGGACGTAAAATGAAATTTTTATCCTTCAAACTTAATTTTACCATTTCGGAATCACCCAACTCCACCACACGGGTAGAGCGGGCAACTTGATAATCTGGTACCCAATAGTGCTCTCGCACCTGACTGAGCAACTCATCACGAAAATCGGGATGGGCAACTTGAATAAGCTCCAATGCTCTCTCGCGGATACTCTTACCCCGCAAAGTTGCAATACCGTATTCAGTCACCACATAGTGAACGTCACCCCTTGAGGTGACAACTCCTGATCCTCGGCTGATAGAAGGAACAATCTTTGATATGGTGCCGTTTTTAGCAGTGGAAGGCAGGGCAATAATAGGATGACCATTAAGGCTCTGGGCTGCGCCACGAATAAAATCCACCTGACCACCAATACCGCTGTAGAGCCTGCTACCCACAGAATCAGCCACAACTTGCCCGGAAAGATCAACCTCGATAGCACTGTTTATGGCAACCATCCGCTCATTTTGAGCAATTATAGAGGGGTTGTTAGTATATTCTGAGGGGTGAAATTCCACATGGGGATTTTCGTGGACAAAATCATACAGCCTTTTGCTGCCCATACAGAATGAAGTAATGGTTTTACCGGGGTGGAGAGTTTTTTTGGAGTTATCGACAATCCCTTTTTCCATTAAATCAATCAAGCCATCACTAAACATCTCTGTGTGGATACCGAGATGGCGATGATTTTGCAAACTCTGCAATACCGCATCGGGAATCCGCCCAATACCCATCTGTAGAGTGCTGCCGTTTTCAATCAACATAGCAACATTTTGGCCAATTCTGAGGGTGACATCATCCTGGGGTTTGGCAGGAAGCTCTATTATTGGTTCATCCACCTCTATATAGGCATCAATGGATTTAAAGGGGATAAAACTCCGGCCAAATGTGCGTGGCATAGAGGAGTTTATCTGCGCAATAACGGTACGCGCATTACGACAAGCAGCAGCTACTATATCTACCGACACCCCTAAGGAACAAAAACCTTGGGCATCTGGAGGAGATACCTGTATTAAAGCAACATCTATGGGCAGTATATCATCACTAAACAGCGATGGAATTTCTGAAAGAAAACACGGGGTATAATCAGCAATACCCTTAGCCACCGCCTCCCGTGATCCCGGCCCTAAAAATAGTGAGTTGACCTTAAATGATTGACGATATTTTTTTTGGGTCCATTCGCTATCTCCCAGTGTGAGTATATGAACCACCTCAACATCTCGAAAATGATTAGCTTGTTTTAATAAACCAGAGATAAGGGTGTTGGGGCAAGCAGCATTGGAACCTATAAATATCCTCTCTCCAGAATTTAGATATGGTCGCCAGCTTGTTAGTTTTTTTGGAATTTTCTCAACCATTATTTTTCCTCAAAGAATTATTTTCAAACAGTATAATGCCACATATAACGGGTGACAGAAATGAATCTTAGCCTTGTTAGTTACAATAATATTGTTTATTAATTGTAAATACCATTGACAATAGCAAGTAACCAGTAGACCTTATCCTCCCCCGGACGCAATCTTTTAAATAATTCACAGCAGATTGGCAGCGTTCGGTATGAGCCAACCTCTTTGATATTTTTAAGAACAACGGAATGTATATTTGTGTCTGAATTTTCTGACTTACCTTTAATACCTGCTCTTCTCAACACACTTAGTAAAATAGGCTACACAAAACCCACACCAATTCAATCCCAAGCCATACCTCCTCTTCTTGAAGGGGCTGACCTTCTTGGTATTGCTCAAACTGGAACTGGAAAAACTGCTGCTTTTGCCCTACCTATTATCAACGGTTTAAGCTACCGCAAAAAGGGTGTTGGCCCCAGGCGAGTACGGGTGTTGATTTTAACCCCAACCAGAGAGCTTGCCTCACAAATTGATGCCAGCTTTGCAGAGCTAGGCCGAGGCATACGCCTTAGTCGCTGCGTAGTCTTTGGCGGTGTTAGCCAAAACCCTCAAGTACGCACCATATCCCGTGGGGTAGATATTTTAGTCGCCACCCCTGGCAGATTGTTGGATCTAATGAATCAAGGCTATGTGCGCCTGGATGAATTGGAGACATTTGTTTTGGATGAAGCGGATCGCATGTTGGATATGGGTTTTATCAACGATATCCAAAAAATCATCAAGACCCTACCGAGAAATCGTCAAACCCTGCTTTTTTCTGCCACTATGCCGCCAAATATAGAAGAACTGGCTGCTGGACTGCTGAAAGATCCGGTAAAAGTAGAGGTAACTCCACAAGCCACTACAGTTGATAAGATCAAACAGAGCATTATCTATGTCGATAAGGCAAATAAACGGGATTTATTGCAACATCTCATAGAAAAAAACAGTATCCAGCGGGCTTTGGTTTTTACCCGTACCAAACATGCCGCCAACAAAGTTGCCGAAGAGCTAGATAAAAAAGGGATTAAGACCACTGCCATTCACGGCAATAAATCGCAGGGAGCTAGAGAAAAAGCCCTTTTGCAATTTCGTAAAGGTCAGGTACGAGTGCTGGTAGCAACAGATATTGCAGCACGGGGCATCGACGTAAAAGAGATCAGCCACGTAATCAACTTTGATCTGCCCAACGAGCCGGAAAACTATGTCCACCGTATAGGACGTACTGCAAGAGCAGGTCTAGAGGGGTTGGCAATATCATTTTGCGATTCAGCAGAAAGGTTCTACCTACGGGAGATCCAAAGAGCAATTCGCATGGATATCGAGGTAGATACCGACCATCCATTTCACTCTGATACAGCAGCAAACGCCCCTTTCATAAAACCCAAACCCAACGGTGGTGGGCAACGTGGTGGCGGTGGTGGTGGCCAAAAACGCATGGGCGGTGGTAAAAAACGCAGTGCTGGCAGCCAACGCAGCGATGGTGGCGGTAAACATAGCGGAGGCCAGCACAGTCGCGGTGAACGCAGCAGTGTTAAAAGTGAGGGCGGTGAACGTAGCAATAGTCAACGTAGCCCAGGACAGCGAAGCGGTGGCCCAAGAAGCGGAAGTGAGGGAGAACAGCGCACATCTGCTGGCGGTGAACAGCCACGCAGAGGAAAAACCGCAAACCGTAGCTTTAATAAAAGCAGCGGCAATAAAAACAGCAGCAATAAAAACAGATCAGAGAGCGGAAATAGATCTGCAAGCAGTGGTAATAAGCCTACAAGCGTGGGTAACAAGCCTGCAAGTAGCGGAAATAAACCAACTAGCAGTGGCAACAGAACAACTAGCAGTGGCAACAGACCCGCCAGCAACAAAAACTACTCCTCTCCTGGCAACAAAAGAGGTTCTGCCCCAAAGGCAAATCGGGGTAATAGAAGGTCTGCATAAAATTCCATGTACAAAAAAAGGTCTCTCCAGTTTTGAGAGACCTTTTTTATACCATGTTTACTGAGAGCTTGTGAAAAAATGAAACCCTACTGCGAACGCCCCAAATTCACCCCCCGCACCATGTCGAAACGTGCCAA
>JADFYX010000271.1 GCA_015232795.1 Magnetococcales bacterium | reverse complement strand
AAAAAAAATTCCTGCTGCTTTGGCAGGAGAGCTTAAACAAAGCAAATCAGAAGCTGACATATTATATGAGATGGGCCATTTTTGGTATGCGGACAAAGTGGTTAGCAATTTTATAAGATCCACCGAAAAGCGTTTGCCAAAACCACTGTTTGCAATAACAGGAGACCATTTTGGCCGCAAACATATGAGCGTAAAAAGACCTCTTTACGATTCAGCCTCTGTACCTCTTATTCTCTACGGCAAAGAGGTACTGACTGACATAAAAAAGCCAAAAAGCGAAGGTGGCAGCCAGATGGACATTGTCCCAACCTTACTTGAACTTACCGCACCTAAAGGTTTTGTCTATCACCGTATGGGACGAGATCTTTTAACTCCAGCCAAGCAACCCCTTGGCAACGCCTATAAGCGTATTATCGGGGCTAACTTTGTTTATGATATCAATGCTAAAGATATTGAACCAATTCCAGGCCGTCCTCTGATTACCCCATATAACAAAGATGAACTGCGCAAAATATATAACACCCAAAGTGCAGTTGCTTGGTGGCGGATACGTAAGGGTAGTATGTTGCCAGCTTTAGATAGCAAGTAACCTAGATTTACAAGACAATTTTATTTTATAATTCAAGCATTAATCAGGAATAACTGTATTTCATTAAGTATTCGGGATATAATGGGGATTGCAAAAATTTTAAGGGGTATGGGCTTTAGACCATGTCCAATTTTTGGGGGAGTGTTATAAATTCCAATGGACAAACTGTTTTTGGAAGAGATTAGGGAGACAAAAACTGAGGGTGGCATCCTCTTTCCCAGAAATCTATCACCGCAACAATTAATTATTACCGGTCCACCAGGTTCTGGTAAAACCACAATTCTTGAGGCCATTAATGGTTGGCCTGAAGAGGGTTATATCGATGTCTCCATGGATGATTGGTGGAGATCACCCACCTTAGCCAACAGACCGCGGGAGCTACACTTTGGTGTACCTTTTATGGGCTACGAAAAAGCTGTACCGGTTTATGATGTCGACTCTCTGGACGACACCAGCTATCTAGAGATTGATTTTATGCGGGTACGCCTACCCCCGCCCAAGGGCAACATTATATCGGGTAATTTTCGCAAAAAACTAGTTATCGAATTTATTCTTCTGCCAGCCGAGGAACTCTTTAAATTAAGAAAAAAACGTAGCAAAAAAGGGACACACCATGTAGATAAAGAGTTAACTCTACACCAAGTTACCGAAGAGTCGGATTTTTATAGCGCACTGGCACTATATTTTCATCAGAGCGGTATGAAGGTCTATGTCCGTGATCGTCTTGGTGGCCCACCCATGCGGATTAAGGACGAGTCTGAGCAAGACAACCCACTTGACATGACTCCCAAACAGCAGATTTTTAAAAAGGATATTTACCATATCCATGATCAACTAAGACTTAAACAGCGCATTATGAACCGCTCATGGAGTGCTAGAGGCAACCGGGAACTCATTGATCTTTTTGCCCGTCTTCTACCAGATGCAGTAGATGCAGAACGCTGCAATATTTTTCTTAGCAATCCCGGGGATGATGATGCCTGGCTTATGTCTGGCACCACTCTTGACAATAATAAAGTTACCGAGTGCCGAATGTGGCCCCAAGTTAATCAAGTCATATCTAGTGGGGAGTATATGGTCCATGAAAATATGCATAAGGATAAAGAGTTTCAAGTCCCGGCTGATTCTGAAGAGGCAAATATTGTCTTGCGTAATTCTCTGCTGGTACCCATAAAAAGTGTTATGGGAGACCGCAACACCGGGGCCATTCAGTTAATTAACAAAAATAAAAAACGCCATTTTGTTGAAGAAGACCGTCTGCTTTTGGAAAAAGTCGCACTCCATCTAGAACTCGCCATAGAAAATGTCTATCTGCGCCGGGAAATGATGGACTTTTCAGAGATTTTATCTAACAAAGCCGGGCAGCTCTCCACTTTTTCTAAAATTGCACTGATCGTACTGTTAATAGGGCTTCTTGTTTCTCTTGGGGTTAACTATTATCTGCTAGCTCCACCTTTTATGGAGCTTTTGAGTATGCTTCCTTAGTGTTGGGCCAGTGAAGATAATCCATACTGCCGATTGGCATCTAGGACATGAACTCCACGGCTTTAACCGTCGTGTGGAGCAAATATCTTTTTTACAGTGGCTCAGCAATACTCTGCTAACACAAAAGGCCGATGTTTTGATTGTGGCAGGAGATCTGTTTGATACGGTCAACCCTCCTGCCGCAGCCCAAAAACTGCTTTATGAGTTTATTGGCAACAACCACAAGCAAATACCCCACCTGCAAACCATATTGATCGGTGGCAACCACGATTCTGCCAGCCGTTTAGAGGCTCCCACCCCCCTTTTGGAGCAATTTTTAGTGCGGGCAGTTGGTCGTCTGCCGCGAAAAACTGATAACTCTCTAGATTTTGAACAAATTTTAATACCCCTTTATAATAAAGATGGGGATGAAAGAGCAGTTCTTGCTGCGGTTCCCTATCTTCGACCCAGCGACCTCCCCCTACCTTCCACTTTAGAAGGTGATCCTCTTATTAGCGGAATACGCTTAATTTATGATGATGTTGTTAAAGCTACCCAACAGCGTTTACAAAAAAACTGTGGGCTTATTTTAACCGGACACTGTTATATGCAAGGAGGTGATATATCCTCTTTGAGTGAACGACGCATATTGGGAGGTGGCGAACATGCCCTGCCAGTTGATCTTTTTTCCAACAAGGTCGATTATGTTGCTCTGGGTCATCTCCACAAGGGGCAACAGGTAGGAGGCAGGCAAGAGGTGCGTTATTCCGGCTCGCCCTACCCTCTATCAGTAACAGAACGTGATTATCATCATGCCGTAAGAGTTATAACCCTGGATGAATCTGGTCATGTGGCTAAACAGGAGTCCATTGCCGTGCCACGTGTGGTGAAATATCTACGGGTTCCAAATAGGGGTGCTCTCTCTCTGCCAGATGCCATAACAGCTTTAGAAAATTTATCCCTAGCTGCAACTGATTTCGGCCTTGATTTACGACCTTTTTTAGAGGTGGTGGTACAACTAACAGGACCAGAACCAGGACTTCGCAGCCAGATTGATCAAGCTCTTGAGACAAAACTGGTGCGTCTTGCCGGTATTCAAGCCTTAACCATGGGTGATGAAAACTCCCTTGCGGACATAAGCCAGGCCCACTCTTTGGATGCAATTGCCCCCCAAGAGGTTTTTTGCAAGTTGTTTGAGCAAAAATACCGACAAAAACCAGACACAGAACTTACCCAGGCTTTCGGGGAAATTATGCACGATCTTCTTGAGCAATCTGGAGATGAAGGATGAAAATTTTAGCAATTCGGGGGGCTAACCTTGCAAGTTTAGCAGGAGAGTTTCAGATAGATTTCACCACTCCCCCTCTGGCTGATACCGGTATATTTGCCATAACTGGCAAGACAGGTTCCGGCAAAAGTACGCTTTTAGATGCCATATCCCTTGCTTTATACAATAAAATTGCCCGGATACCCAAACGCGAAAATACCCGGCAAAAACCTAATGAAGATAGCATTTCACCCCAAGCCCATGATGTGCGAACCATCCTTAGAACCGGAGCAGTACAAGCTTTTGCCGAGGTGGATTTTATCGGCACTGACAAAAAAAAATATCGGGCAAAATGGCAGGTACGCAGGGCCAGAAGAAAAGCCAGGGGAAAATTGCAAAATGTAGAGTTATCTTTAATGGATATTGCTACACAAAAGCAGATCGGTGGTAAAACCACAGAGACTCTGGAGAAAATCAAAAAATGTGTGGGTCTGGATTTTGAGCAGTTCAACCGTACAGTTCTGCTCTCCC
>JADFYX010000270.1 GCA_015232795.1 Magnetococcales bacterium | reverse complement strand
GGGCAAAATACACCTCTAACATTGAATGGTCGGCTGAAGATGCTGGTCGTTCTGATATGGATTTTCTCTGCCGTATTGTTGAAGCCGTAATTGCTGCTGGTGCCAGAACCATCAATATTCCCGATACAGTGGGCTACACTCTACCTGACGAGTTTGGTGGACGTATCAATATGCTCATGAACCGAGTGAGCAATATTGACCAAGCTATTATCTCTGTCCATTGCCATAACGATTTAGGTCTTGCGGTTGCCAATTCTTTGGCAGCTATAAACAATGGAGCCAGACAAGTAGAATGTACAATTAACGGTCTGGGAGAGCGGGCTGGTAACGCCTCTTTGGAAGAGGTCGTTATGTCACTGCGTACCCGACGGGACTTAATGCCTTACCAGTGTAACATCGAGACCAGGGAAATTATAAACTCATCTCGTCTGGTAGCAAATATAACTGGTATTGAAGTTCAGCTAAATAAAGCAATTGTTGGGGCCAACGCCTTTGCTCATGAAGCGGGAATTCATCAAGATGGAGTATTAAAAGAGGCCACCACATATGAGATAATGACCCCAGAATCTGTTGGTCTTACAGCCAACAGGATAGTTTTGGGTAAACACTCTGGCAGGCACGCCTTCAGGGACCGTTTGGAAGCGTTGGGTTATAAATTAACAGAAGATGATTTAAACCGGGCCTTTAAGCGATTTAAAGATCTGGCTGATAAAAAGCAAGATCTTTTTGATGAAGATCTGGCAGCATTGGTTGAGGATGAAGTAATTAGAGCCACAGAATATTTTAAACTGTTGCGGATACATGTTGCTTCCGGTACTCAAGATACTCCTGTAGCAGCAGTGGAGATGGAGATCAGGGGAGAACATGTACAGGGTGCTGGTTGGGGTACAGGCACTGACAATCAACACAGAGATAATACAACTTATTTTAAATATTTTTAACATCATCTATTTTTTTAAATTAAGCTACCCAAAAAGGTGTGTATTAAAGCAAAAACCAACTCATAACAGGCTTGTCGGTTTTTTGCTGTCTTAACTTAAGAAAATAGGTGATATAATCGTAACTTACGCTTTCGTTATTTATACTAGAAAAGAGTTCCAACATTCGTTTCTGGGTTTAATCTTTTTCATCCAACCAGACCATCTGGATGGCTTCCAAAACTTTTTCGTTACAGCGTTCGGGATCATCATCAAAACCGGGTAACGCCATCACCCACTCTCGAAGATCGGTAAAACGTACTGATAAGGGGTCTATGTCTGGTTTTGAGTCAGCCAGCTCTATGCCAATGTCTTGCACATCAATCCACTTCATGACTTAATCCTTATTTTTATCAAGGCTAATATTTTTGGAATATTCAGGAATGGTAACTCGCAATCCATCCAGCTCCTTGGTCATAATAACCTGACATCCTAAACGGCTGGTGGGGGTAAGACCGAAGGCTTGATCAAGCATATCCTCTTCTTCATCTGTTGCCTCTTCTAATTTATCGTACCACACTGCATCCACCACCACATGGCATGTTGAACAGGCTAAAGAACCCTCACACGCTCCCTCAAGGCCAATATCATTTTCATGAGCTGCTTCCATAATTGAAATACCTTCTTCCACTTCAAAGGTCTGGTTCATTGGAAGAAATGTAATATTAGGCATAACTATCTATCCTTTAAACAGATATTTTTTAAATATCCTCGCAAGTTATGAAAATTCATCAACACTGTGTCCTGTCATAGAGGACTGCACACCTCTGTCCATACGCCGTTGGGCAAAAAATGTAGTATCACGATCTAAATCTCTAATGGCTTGGTTAATGGCTTCATGATCTTTGCCTTGGGTTGTCTCCCACAGCTTTAACATAGCTGCCTTAACCTTTTTCAGCTCTTGCTCACTAAGGAGGTCGCCATCATGTTTTAAAGCAGCACCAGAGGCAGCTAGCACTCTGTCGGCATCTACCTTGGCCTCGTTAAAAGCACGCGCCAACATATCGTCAGCACCATGGGCAATGGCATCTCGAAGCATTGTTTCAATCTCGCCATCACTTAGACCATAAGCTGGTTTTACCATTACCGATTGGGCTATTTGTGTTGTCTCTTCATGGGCTGAAACAGTCAAGAGACCATCGGCATCTACTTGGAAAGTAACTCGAATACGTGCTGCTCCTGCTGTCATAGCCGGTATACCACGCAACTCAAATCGGGCAAGTGAACGACACTCAGAAACCAGCTCTCGCTCTCCCTGCACCACATGTATTGCCATGGCAGTCTGACCATCTTTAAAGGTGGTAAACTCTTGGGCACGGGCAGTGGGTATGGGGCTGTTACGGGGAACTATTTTTTCCACCAACTCACCCATGGTCTCAATGCCCAAGGATAGTGGCGTCACATCCAACAACAACATTCCATCACGGCGATTACCAGAGAGAAGGTCTGCTTGATGAGCTGCACCTAAAGCCACAACCTGATCCGGGTCGACATCTACCAATGGTTCTTGTTTAAAAATTTCGGCAACAAAATCCCGCACTGCCGGAACTCTGGTAGACCCACCAACCAACACTACACCTTGGAGCTTGTCACCGCTAAGACCAGCATCTTTCATGGCCCTACGACAGGGAAGTCCTGTGGCACGAACTAACTTTTTAATTAGCTCATTAAACTCAGAACGGGTTATGGTTCTGCTATAATTTCCACCATCTGGTTTAGCAATGTTGACGGTGGTTTCTTCTAATTGCGACAACTGCTCTTTTACCCTACGCGCCTCGCGTTTGCATATTTGCATTAGGGTAGCTGATGGATTTTCATCTCCAATCTCTTGGATGAAAAGATCGGCTAATTTATTGTCAAAATCATCACCACCCAAAGAGGAGTTACCCCCGGTTGACATCACCTGGAACACGCCTTTATTTAGCTTTAAGATGGAGATATCGAATGTTCCACCACCAAGATCATAAATGGCGTACATCCCCTCCCGACCTTGGTCCAAACCATAGGCAAGTGCTGCTGCTGTGGGCTCGTTAACCAAACGCAACACCTCTAACCCGGCAAGACGACCCGCATCTTTAGTGGCTTGCCGTTGAGCATCATCAAAATATGCAGGAACAGTAATAACTGCACCATGTAGCTCCCCGCCCATCGCCTCTTCAGCTCGGCTTTTAAGGCTTTTTAAAATCTCTGCTGCCACACCGACTGGGGATATATGTTGCGAACCAACGGCTATCTGTACCATCCCTCCCTCACCTGCCTCTAAAGCCAGAGAGCTATGGGACATTTCATCAGCAAGATCTTCCAGACCACGGCCCATCAACCTTTTGGCTGATGCTATAGTTTTTTCAGGGTGGTTTATGGCCTGTTCAAGGGCCTTTTGACCAGTTATAGGCTCCCTGCCCGGCTCATCAGAATAGTAGACAACTGAAGGTAGAGAGAGGACACCAGCATCATCGGCGATACATGCTGGTTTACCATCCATATCAACTGCAGCAACTAATGAGTATGTCGTCCCCAAATCAATACCAACCACCCTTTTTTGATCTTCCAGACGAATTTCATGGGGTTTTGGGGTTTGACCCGGCTCTGCAATATCCAGCAAGACATCCATAATTATTTAATTTTTCCTAAAAATTACCTAGCTATTGTCGTTCCATTTATTAATTGCTTAAAAGCAAAGGCAAAACCTTGGGAGGGCTTGCAGCCCTCTTGCTTTTGAATGCAAAAGCTTAAAAGCAAAGGCAAAACCTTGGGAGGGCTTGCAGCCCCCCCCAACCCCCCCTCGCTTTTGAATGCAAAGACTTAAAAGCAAAGGCAAAACCTTGGGCTTTGCCCAAACCCACAAGGGAGACAATCTCCCTTGACCCATAATAATA
>JADFYX010000026.1 GCA_015232795.1 Magnetococcales bacterium | reverse complement strand
GCTTAACCTATTGGTATCAAGTAATATTTTTTAATTGAACCAATAAATTATGTCAACTGCTTGTGAACAAATGCCATCTTGAGGGTTTAAAGAGGGAAATCTTAGTGAATAATTTACTGCAAGAAAAGCGAAAGTCTGGTTTTGGAAAATTTTTTGGTTATCTAATAGTGTTTTTTGCACTGTTATTTGCTGGGGTTTTGTTTACAGCCACTACATGGATGGTTTGGGGGCTTGAGGAGGCTTTGCCAGGTTTAGAAGTACGCTTGCAAAAGGGACAGATTAAACCTTTTGAGGGAAGAGTGGAGCTAACAGGTCTGGCATTTTTACAAAAGGGCAAACCTGTTTTGCAAATGTCCAAGCTGGCTGTTGATATTTCTTTAAAAAGTTTGATAAAAAAACAGCTTATTGTTGACAGAATTTTGCTTTATAAAGGTGGAATTTGGCTAAAAGAGCTAGAAAATGGTGGTTGGCGGGTGGCGGGAGTTGATCTGCCTATGGCTAAAGAGGCCAGCACCAACTCAACAGCAGATACCCCAAGTAGCCAACCTGAAACTCCGTTTGTAATTGATGATTTAGGAGTTGGCTTTAGGGGTATTTTATTGTCGCAACTCACTTTTCATGTTGAGGAGCTAAAAAGGCAAAAATCTGTAGTTCTCAAACGCTTGCAGATAACCAACCCCGGTTTGTTACATAGTGCAAGTCAGCTTGGGCTTATACTTGAAGTTGCATTAGATAAGGCCGCTTTGGGTCTCTATGGGCAGGCCACCCCCTTTGCGCCTGATATAGAATTTAAAGGCCATTTGGATGTGGATAAGTTCTCCTTGGCAACGCCCAAAGAGTATGTTTCCTCAATTCCCCCATCTTTAGAAGGTCTTGTCTCCTCCAATCTTGACCTTGATCTCTCCTATTCCAAAACAGATACCTCTAATTTTATTGTAAATGGCACTTTAAAATTAGCTGGCCTTAAAATTGAGCAAGATGAGCTGGCACTGCAACTGCCGTTAACTATTTTTAAAGGCAAGGTGTTGGCCTATCTTCCTAAAGCTACTGAACCGACAGGCACTATAGAGGGAGAGCTAACAACCCAAAACGGTGCATTTAACATGGTTGGTGAAAAGCCAATGGATGGGGCGATCAAAGATTTTTCATTTATGGGCAAGCTCAATCCCAAAGGGGGGCAGGGTAAGGTTATTTTAACTGGGGTAAACGGATCTGCATTTGTTGCACCTAATAAAAAAGGTTTAATGGCTTTTAATGAGCTACTGTTAAACGAGTTGCAGTTTGGTAGCGAAAAAAATGTAGCTATCAAAGAGGTTAAGCTTGGTGAGTTGAATGTTCAGGTAACAGGTGAAGAAAAACCTCTGCTGGCACTTGAGGAGATTGACCTGCAACAGTTGCAATACACTCCCCAAGGGCGTTTGACATTAGATGCTGTAACTGTGACCAACAGCCAGGTGCATGTTCACCGTGCTGGTGATGGAAGTTGGCCCTGGTCAGCTAATGAGACAAAAACCACACCCCCAGCAACTACCGAAAAAGTGACTATACCAGAAGATATTAAAAAAGCTGATGAAAAGAGCGTAACCGACAAGGTTGCCACTGAAACTGCTGTGGATGAGACAGTTGAAAAGAGTGCTCTATCTTACAGCCTTGGATCACTTACATTTCCCAAGGGAATTTCCCTTACATTTAATGATGAAGGGGTAGAACCAAGAGTTTTGCTTAAGGGAAGTATTGATACTTTGCAATTGGGGCCCATAGATAGTGAATCCCCTGAGAAGAACACCATGTTTAAAATTAACGGCAGCGTTGGGGAGTATGGTAAATTTGATTTTGCTGGTAGTGCCAAACCTTTAAATGAAGCCAAAGATTTAATAGTCAAAGGCGCAATTAAAGCCATTGATCTTACACAATATTCTTCGTATGTAGTACCAGAGCTTGGTTATAACATTAAAAGTGGTAGTTTGGATATAAGCACAGATACAAATATTGCTGACAATAAAATTGCTGGTAAAAACAACCTTATGTTAAAGATGTTTCAATTGGTCTCGGCAAAGGGCAATAAATCAAAAGAGATTAACAAAAAACTGCCCATGCCCATGGATGCTGCTCTTGATATCCTAAGAAATAAAAATGGTGATATCAAAATGGCCGTTCCTGTAACTGGCTCTTTGGACAGTCCCAACGTTGATTTTAGTGAAGCTATTAACAAGGTGTTAGGAGCGGTTTCGGTAAAGGCGGCAAAAACCACAGCTATTGTAGCCCTTGGTCCGGTAGGTTTGGCTCTGGCTGCTGCTGAAATGGTTGGTTCCGCAGCTATTGATTCTGCCGAGAATAGTTATTTAAAACCAGTAAATTTTGATGCTGGTTCCAGCGAATTAAAAATAGAGGCTAAAAAGAAGTTAGATGATATGGCCGCCTATTTATCGACAAAACAGCAACAGCGTATCACCGCCTGTGGTTTGGTAGTGTTAAAGGATCAATTGGTGATAGCCAAGCTTATTGGCAAAACCTTGAAAGCCAATAAATCTAACTCAACTGCTGAAGTTCAAACTGCGCCACCTCCACAGACAAATGCACCAGATAAATTGGTTAAAAAGAAGTATTATACGGTACGTGTTGCCTCTTTTAAAAGTATCACCATGGCTAACAAATCACACGATAATTGGCAAAAGAGGGGTCATAAAGTTCTTATTCGTGAGCTTATTGGTAAGGGTGGGATAAAGTGGCACGCAGTTTCCATTGGACAGTTAGCAACCTCTAAAGAGGCAAGAATGTTGTCTCAAACTGTCAATAAACAGCATAATATTAATTCATTTGTAGTTAAAATTATGGTTGAAGAGAGCGAAAATCTAGATAAGTCAGATAACATTGCATTACAAAACACAGCTATGCAAAGTGCAAATCCGGTGGATGTATTGATGACCCAAAAGTTGAATCTTCTGGCTAAAGCCAGATCTTCAGTGGTTAAAAATTATTTAGTTACTAAAGGTAAAGTTTCCAAGGATCGAATTTTTTCCTGTTTGCCTGTGCCACCAAAAGCAGATGATATAGAGGGGCCACGGGTTACATTCTCTTTTTGATCTAAATGCAGATTTTGTGAAAAATAGATAGTGGTTACGGCTATGGTTGCTAAGGCTTTTTTAAGGTTTATATGGCTTTGAGTGGCATCCCGGTAATTTTATTTGCAGTATCCGGGCTTTATGTTTTGGATAATTTATGGATGGTCAGCATACAGTTATAAGTTCATTTTTGGCTCCTTTATTTGGATTATTCAGTATATCGGCGTTTAAAAAGTGGCTTTGGAAATCAGACCCCTCTATGTTGCCAGGGGGGGAGCGTTTTCTAAATCTGACCTTTCGTATTAGTTTCCGGGTCTTTATGGATTTGGTAACTAAAAAATTAACCGTTCAGGCTACAAGCCTTGTTTACACAACATTGCTCTCTCTTGTGCCTTTGTTGGCAGTTAGCTTTTCAACCTTAAAAGCGTTTGGGGTACATAATAAGCTTGATCCAATATTAGCTGATTTTCTCCTTCCTCTCGGACCTCAAGGAGATGTTATTCGGCTACGTATTCTTGAATTTGTAAATAATATCAATGCTGGCGTTCTTGGCTCCATGGGTCTGTTGCTTCTTTTTTACACGGTTATCTCTCTTATTCACAAAATTGAAGAGTCTTTTAATGATATCTGGCGTGTAAAACATACCCGACGCTTTGCCCAAAAATTTAGCCAATATCTCAGTATTATTGTTGTTGGGCCAGTACTTATTTTTTCTGCTATTGGCCTTACTGCTTCATTCAAAATCAGCCCTTATATACAGCAGTTGTCCTCTATTGAACCCTTTGGAACCGTGTTAGCGGTGGGGGCAAAGTTACTACCGTTTATTTTGATAATTATCGCTTTCACCTTCTTTTATGTGATTGTACCCAACACCCGTGTAAAGTGGGGTTGTGCATTTGTTGGTGGCTTTATTTCAGGCATAATATGGGAGACGACCAGCTGGTTTTTCGCAGCTTTTGTTGCAGGTAGTGTAAATTATGTCGCGGTATATTCAGTATTTGCTACTTTGATAATATTTATGATTTGGCTGCAATTAAACTGGCTGATAATATTGGTTGGAGCCAATATCACCTTTTATTGCCAAAATAACGGCTATCTCACTATTGATGGTGACTCCTACAAAATCAGCAACAGGGTTAAGGAGAGATTGGCCTTGTCTGTATTAGTTGTAATAGGGCAAAAAAATTATCTAAACAACCCTGCACCCTCTATTGAAGAGATTGTTCGCACAACAAATGCCCCTACAGAAACAGTAGCAGAAATATTAGAAATGCTACATAAAATACAATTTATAGCAAAAATTGGCGAAAATGGTAGTGGGAGTGTCTATATTCCCAACCGCCCCTTTGATGTTACCTATGTGCGAGATGTGCTAGCAGATGTACGAAAGGTGGAAGATAAAATATATCAACTTGATGAAAAAATTAGTTATCCTCTTTCTGTAAGAAGGGTAGCTCAAAGGATAGAAGATGTTATTGGCCAATCCATGGGTAAAAAAAGTCTGAAAGATCTCATTTTGGAAGATATTAAAGAGCAGAAAAAAAAGATGGATTAATTTGAGTTAAAGTATGATTAGCTAACAGCTATAACAAATATTGCTATTAAATGTATCATTTGCAACGGATATTATCAACACTCTGCTCACAAAACCAAGCGTAGGTCTCTGTCAAGCCATCTTTTAGCGGTTTTTTGGCCTTCCAGCCTAATTTGTTTATGCGAGAGACATCTAGCAGTTTTCTAGGTGTACCGTCCTGTTTTGTTCTATCCCATTCTATTTTGCCATTATAACCAACAACTTGGGCTACTAACTCGGTTAGCTCCTTGATTGAGATATCTCTGCCAACTCCTACATTGATTGGCTGAATTTGATCATAGTTTTTTAATAGATAAAGAACTGCATCTGCTAGGTCGTCAACATGGAGAAATTCGCGCTTTGGAGAGCCACTGCCCCATGCGGTTATTGATGTGCTGTTATTTTGTTTGGCGGTGTGAAAACGGTTTATCAGTGCTGGGATTACGTGGGAATTTTCATCGTGAAAGTTATCTTTCGGACCGTAGAGGTTGGTTGGCATAGCAGAAATAGCATTGAAGTTGTACTGCTCTCTGTATGCCTGGCAGAGTTTAATACCGCTAATTTTTGCTATTGCATACCACTGGTTGCTTGGCTCTAAAGGTCCACTTAATAGAGATTCCTCGACAATTGGTTGTTCTGCCAATTTGGGATATATACATGAGGAGCCTAAAAAAAGTAGCTTTTTAACCTTAGCCAAGCGTGCAGCTTCAATTAAATTGATGTTAATTTGCAGGTTATCCCGAATAAACTCGGCAGGATACTGACTATTTGCATGGATACCACCCACCCTTGCAGCAGCTATTATCATATAGTCTGGGCGATTATCTTTTACAAACTCCTCGACTCTGTTTTGTCGGGTTAGGTTTAGTTGCTGTCTCGTGGCTACAAGTAAGTTGTTGTATCCTGACTTTTTAAGTCTGTTGCAAATTGCAGAGCCAACCATACCTTGATGGCCGGAAATGTAAATTTTGGCATTTTGTTCCATTTAGGGTTTTATTCCTTGGTAAAAATTGGGTTTCAATTTTAAAAAACAATATGAAATTCTTGGTGGATTAAAACCAAAGCCACCTCTTTTTACTAATTAATAAGAAAAACTCACAATGTTTTTCTTATTAAGGGTTTTGACACGGTGAATAGTAGAATACAATAACTGAATGTCAGAATCTAATTCAAATATACATGACAGTGTGGAGTTGTTGGCTTGTCATGATTGCGATTTTTTGTATCGTCTGCCACCCCTTAAAGAGCGAGAGTTGGCCCGTTGTGACCGCTGTGGCTCTATATTAGCTAAGGGTGATGGAAATAGCATTGATAATACCCTGGCATACACCTTGGCAGCATCGATTTTTTTTATTATTGCCAATGTTTACCCAATATTGGGTTTAAGAGCAGCAGGTCAGGAGCAATTTTATACTTTGATCTATGGTGCTATGGTACTAACTAAGTTTGATCTGTGGGCGGTTGGTTTTGTGGTGTTTTTAACAACAATATTTTTTCCGTTATTATGCATGATTGGTCTGTTATATGTTTTAATTCCTTTAAGAACAGATCGGCGACCGCGTTATTTTATTCCCATATTTAAATTTTCTTTAGCACTGTTACCTTGGGGTATGGTTGGGGTTTATATGTTGGGTGTTTTGGTCGCCATTGTGAAATTGGCTGATTTAGCAACGGTAATCCCCGGTTGGGGTCTATATGCATTGGTTTCTCTTTTGTTGGTAACGGTTGCAGCTACGGCAACTCTTAATCCACGAATTGTCTGGGAAAAAGCTGATAGTTTATTAAAAAGCAACCCAGATAACGTATCTGATAACAGCCAAAAAGAGAGTATCCTTGATAGCAACAATAAAAAGAGTTTACCTGAGAGCTTATGAGTACAAATCCAAAAAAAGCACAGGTTATTTCAGCACGTAAGGCGGGTATGGCATCTTGCCATGTTTGCCACTTGGTGGTGAGTCTTAAAAAAATAAAAACAGATAATAGCTGTCCTAGATGTCACAGTCCCATTCACTCTCGCAAGGTTGATAGTCTATCTCGTACCTGGGCGTTGGTTATAACGGCGATTATTCTTTATATTCCTGCCAATATTTATCCTATAATGACCCTAAGTAAACTTGGTCAAGGAGAGCCGAACACAATAATAAGCGGGGTTATGCATCTTATACACTCTGGTATGTGGCCTTTGGCATTGATAGTTTTTGTGGCTAGTATTATTGTTCCGGTGGGTAAACTTCTTGTGCTTATGTATCTGTTGTTTTCTGTTAAACACAGATCTTTAGCTCATCCCAAAGACCGCACCACCCTCTATCGGATTCTAGAGCTATTTGGTCATTGGTCCATGGTAGATGTATTTTTGGTCTCAATTTTGGTAGCCTTAGTAGACTTGGGTTTTATAGCGACCATTGAACCAGGCATCGGAGTTTTATATTTTGGAGCAGTGGTGATAACCACGTTGTTTGCATCACGCGCGTTTGATCCGCGCTTAATTTGGGATGTTATTGATGACGACCTTGGATGAACCCGACCAGAACACAGATCCTCTTTACCAGGATGTTCTTCCTCTTCCAACTGTCTCCCCTACTATTGAGAGGTCCAGAGGTTTATCTGTTATATGGCTTGTCCCCATAGTTGCTCTTTTAGTTGGGGGTTGGTTGACCTATAAAACCTATAGTGAAAGAGGTCCGGAAATAACCATAACATTTAAATCTGCTGAAGGTATTGAGGCTGGTAAAACCCTAATTAAACACAAAGATGTAACCATCGGTATGATTAATGAAGTTACCCTGAGCAAAGATTTTACCTTGGTTACTTTAAAAGCTAGTTTGGTTCGGGGTGTGGAAAAATATCTCACCACATCGGCGCAATTTTGGGTGGTTCGTCCCCGGTTTTCTCTACAGGGGGTTTCAAGTTTAGGTACACTGGTTTCTGGGGCATATCTGGAGTTGGAACCAGGAAAACAGGGTAAACAAAAAAGAGAGTTTCGTGGTTTGGAAACTCCACTTTTGGTTCGTTCAGACTCTCAGGGCATTCGCTTGATGCTGACAACACCAACTCTAGGTTCAATTTCAATTGGCTCCCCTGTCTATTATCGGGGTATACCTGTGGGGGAGGTGTTGGGTTATGATCTCTCAGAAGAGAAAAATCTAGTCCATGTACATGTTTTTATTAAGTCTCCTTTTCATTGGATAGTGCGTGAGAACACTTTGTTTTGGTCAGTCAGCGGTATTGATGTCTCTTTTGGGACTGATGGAGTAAGGATACAGACGGCAACTTTGGCATCTTTATTATTGGGTGGGGTGGCATTTGAAACACCGGAAACCTTGGAAGAGAGCCTTCTAGCTGTAAATGAGGCGGTATTTCCTCTCCATAAAGACCATTTGTCTATTACAGAGAACTCCTATAGCCAGAAAATTCCATTTCTGCTCTATTTTTCCGGTTCGGTCCGGGGGCTTAAGTCTGGTGCGCCAGTTGAGTTTAGGGGGATTAAAATTGGTACTGTTACCGATATTAAAATGGAGTTTGAGCGCGATAAAACCAGGTTTAGGGTAGCGGTATTGGTTCAGGTAGAGCCTGAGCGGGTTGTGGAGATAAACTCAAAAGGGGAGTCATCTAACGTGGGTTCTCCCTATGAGTTATTGGAAACGCTTGTTGAACGGGGTCTGCGTGCCCAACTTGAGACTGGTAACTATCTGACAGGACAGCTATTTGTCAATTTGATTTTAAAACCAGAAACTCCCATTGTGCTGGTTGGAGCAGACAAACGTTTTCCTGAGTTACCAACAGTACCGAGTAATTTTGAGGAAATTAGTGCGTTTGCCTATAATTTTCTGGCAAAGATCCAAAAATTACCTTTAGAAGAGATAGGTCAAGAGCTTGTAGCCACTCTACAAGGGGCTAATAAGACCATAAATGCACCGGAGGTTCTTGCCACGGTGCGTTCGTTAGATGAGGCGTTGAAAGCTGTTCGTGATGCTACCCTAAAAATGGATGGTGTTATTGATCCTATGGGCAAGGAGATTGGTGAAGCAGCCCAAGCCGCGAAGGTGGCACTTACCAAGAGTGAAGAGTTGATGGCTGTCATGATTGATGTAGTTGGCCCAGATGCTCCTCTAAACTATCGGGTTATGGAGTTGTCTGAGGAGTTGACAGCAACATCTCGTTCTCTACGTTCGTTTATAGAAAGTATCAGTCGTAACCCGGAATCATTGGTGTTTGGCAAAGGGGAGCAGAAGAGATAAATCATGAAATGGCATACCGCAATAGGTCTGGTTGTTATGTTATTGGTTTTGAGTGGCTGTGCCAGAATGCTTGGAACAGTTAGTCCACCCACACGCTATTTTGTTCTCTCTCCAATAAACCTAGATTCGTCAGTTGACGACTCTGCCACGATTAGTGATTCATCGGCAACTGCTGCAAAGGGTGATATTCCAGCAAAAACAGAAATAGCTTTAGCGATAGAGCCAATACAGATTCCGTCCTATTTGGATCGTGCTGAGATAGTGGTGAGAACCGGAGATAATGAGCTAGATATTGATGAGTTTCACAAGTGGGGGGAGAGTATACAGAGCAATCTTTCCCGTGCGTTAATAGAAAATCTCTCCATACTTTTTGCATCAGACAAAATTTATCTCATACCAAGTAAAAAACGCCAAGACCCAAATTTTCGTATTGCTCTGCGTATTAAAAAATTTGAACGTAGTCATGATGGTACAACCATCCTATCGTTACGTTGGATGCTCTATAGCCCGGAGAAAAAAGCCCTCTTTCGGGAGAATGTTCTCTTAACTGGTCAAGTGGTTGGCGAAGATGATTATCCTGCAATTGTCAAAGCCATGAGCAGCCTATGGGGTGAATTTTCCCAGCGTATAGTTCAAAATGTGCAAAAGCAGCAAACCGTCATGATACCAAAATAAAGTTGAAAATATTCAATATGTTATAATTAACTGCCTTCCCTTTGGTTTAACTTCTGAGTAGCCAATATTATCTTTTTAAAACATTTCCGGCTTGATTGTTGCAAAGTTTAGAATCCATTAGATCCATCTATTTGTTATCCGTACTTGCGATAACAATTTGATTCTACAAAATACGTCAGGTTTTGGAAGTTATACATGAACGAAGATCTGTTGGAACTGAAAAGAAATCTTATTAAATATCACAGCAATGCTGCAAATTTCGTTGCTGATGAAAAACCTTCTGAATGGGGAAGTGCTGCTCATTCTGCCCAAGATGAGCAATCTCTCTACGATGGTTTTGCTGCCAATTATGTGGCAGATCAATATCTAGAGGATAAACCTCAACTTCACACTCTTGCTGCCAATTATGTGGCAGACCATGAGGTGGAGGAAAAACCAATGGATCATAATTTGGTTACCAATATTGTGGCAGACAAAAAGCTTGAAGCACAACCTGTACTTAAAGCTCCTGTATCCAATGTAGTGGCAGACAAAAAGCTGGAAAAACAACCTGTGCTTCAATCTCCTGTAACCCAAATAGTAGCAGATCAAAAGTTCGAAGAGCAACCTGTGCATAAGGATCTGGTAGCCCATATTGTGGCAAATCAGAGGGTAGAGGAGCAACATTTAGATCAAGTCAACATTTCCCAACCTAATATTGTTGCAGAAAAACCTACCCCCGTTTTTATGGTCGAAGATAAAATTGATGAGCAACCACATCTCCAATCTATTGATGCCGAAATATTTGCCAGAAATAATGTTTTGGAAACTCCCAGCCAGCCTGAACCCACTCCATCATCAGGAGAGTTAATGGGAACAGGTCTGCATCTATTGTGGCGTGGAGTTTTTGGCTTTGTTAAGCGTATGTGGAGTGGATGCAACAATTTATTCTCCACTGTTTGGCGTGGTATTAGAAATTTTTTCGCAATGATAACAACCTCCCGAAGACCCGTTATGGAGATGTTTATAGCAATTCCGGTGGCTTTATTGATTGGCTATCAATTTAAAGGTTTTAACAACAACCAAGGTGAAGTAAACATTCCACTTAGCCCTACTTATAGCCAAATTCAACATGTGCAACCTGTTGTAGCAAGTAATACCCAGCCAAAGAGCAAGCAAAATTTAGCTTTAGTTCCCCAAGAGGTCCAGCCAGGGGTTGAATTAATTCGTGACGAACTTTCGCAAAAGGTAGCTGAATGGCGTAAAAATTTGTTTGATAAAGTAGCCGTGTTGCAGAAAAGAAGTGATTTCAAAGAGACAAAAATCCAAGAGAATGCCAGAAACAACTCCGAACTTTTGGTTGTAGTTAAACCACCAAAAGATCCGTTAGAGATGTATCAAGCGCGTTTAACAAATAATATGCCTATAACTGTAGCAGCAAAAAGAGCCATAGATCCTAGGCCAGTATACAATAGACCTTTGCAGGTAGCCCCACCAGCTACTGAGGTTGCTGTACCCCCACCAGCTACTGAGGTTGCTGTACCCCCACCAGTACAAGTTGTTGTGGAGCAACCTGTTCAAGTAGCTGCTGTAATTCCGAGCCAAGTAGTTGTAGAGCGACCTTCCCAAGTGGTGGTACCACAACCGCTGAAAATTGCTGTTAAGCAATCTGTAAATTCAGCTATGGTTACACCCAAGCCCTTTAAAAAACAGGTGGCTGCAAAAGTGGGAGTACCAGTACCACGGAGCAAATTGTTATCCCAAAATCATGATAAACCAACAATTGCTACTCCAGCTCCCATACTAAAAATTAAAATTAACTCTATTAAGAAAAGAAAAATAGTCAATAACGGTGCTAATAAGCCGTTGCAGGTAAAAGCAAAATCTCCAAAAGGTTTCGTACTGTTTTTGGGTTCTTACCGTCAGTCAAAAGCAGAATATTTACAAAATATTACAGATAATCTACAGCAAGAACCCTTTGATCTTATTAAACAGACTGTGCAGATCAATTCTGCATCGTACACCAGGTTATATGCTGGCCCCTTTGCCGACCGCGACGCAGCAAACGTAGCTCAAAAAGCTCTGTTTGCTTCCAAAAAAATCAACAGTTCTGTCACCTATTTGCAGCCAGGAGTCACAAAATATTCTCGTGTAGAGCGGTCTGACAAAAAATTTAATTCTGCAAATAATTCTACGCGCAATATACCAGCTAGACCCCAAGTTGGGGAAAAATATGTAATTCGGGTAGGTTCATATCAAAATTTGGGAGTTGATTCGTCCGGCAATCTACTGCGTAAAATAGCTTCGTTGGGTGGATTTGGCTTTCAACAGGGCATCAATGTAAAAGGCAAAACCTTCTGGAGAGTATACAGTGGTCCCTTTGCCAACTTACAACAGGCCAACCAAGCAAAAGAGGCTCTAGAAGAGAAATTAAGTCTGCCAAATATGTCGGTGATGAGTAAAAATGGTGGCGATAAATGGGTACGAATTGCCGAAGCAAACCGTTCTTAGGCTTATATGCGTTCCACTTATAAATTGTATGTAAGTCAAAAGCAAAACCTTGGGAGGCCTTGCAGGCCCCCAAACCCCCACGCTTTTTGAATGCAATGGCTTAAAAGCAAAACCTTGGGCTTTGCCCAAACCCACAAGGGAGATAATCTCCCTTGACCCATAATAATTCAAACTATTTCAACATGTGCAAATTTGGTTCGAAATCAATATAGTACTCACTTGGTACAATCTATTTTTTCCCAAACACATAAGCTGGCTTAAATAGCCATACCATTAGCGGTAAAAATGTTAAAGCGGTGAAGACATCTATAATGATAGCTTCACCAATATACATACCCAAGCCCCAGGTGTTGCCTAGTTCTGTTGATACCAATGGTATAAAACTACCCAATAAAACAATTACAGAAGCCACTACAGCGGACCCAGTTGAGGATAAGGTGTTGCTAAGGGCCTCTTTCCAGCTTTTGTCTCCCTCTTGCATCTCTTCTCGTAGCCTAAATACTATATAGATGCTGTAATCCACCCCCAGTCCCATGGCTATGGATAGGGCAACTAAATTTGCAAAGTGAAGATTACCGGACCAGTTTTCTATAGAGGTAAAATAGCCAGCTAAACCGTATTGGGCAAATAGGGTTATAAGCAGTACAGATACTAACATGCCAGCAATTGCTATAGAGCGGAACATAAGAGCTGCAATGAGGAAAATTGCTGTTGCGGTCTGTAACGGACCCCGTAGCCACTCTTTAATACTAACCTCCCAAGTTGCTTCAGTTGCACCAAGAAAACCGCCAATTCCCGGTTCTATATAATCGGGACCGGGCTGGGCTAAGTGATTGCTATCTCCACTGGTATCTTGATTACGCAGACCAAAATTAACCTTGGAAAATCCGGGATCATTTTTGTGTTTTTCTATGTAGGCTTGGATATCGGCAACTGTTTGATGAGTCTTTTTAGGGTCCATTGTATTGACAAAACCCAGAACAACCCCTTCATTCCAGGTATTGTTGTTAACAAACGCCGATAGCTCTCCTGCACTTGTCATGGTCTCTAACAGGCCGTTATACATAGCGACAATTTCATTTGGGTTGCGATCGTCATCAGGGTTAGCAGCTAGCATGGTGGCCTTAGTTTGCACCATAAGATCATCCAAGCTGGGTTTTTCTCCCGGTTCAGCAGCCATAAGCATGTTAACCAAGCGAATATATTGTGCATAAGAGCCAGTAAAACCAATATTTGGATGGCCACGCATCCACTCCTCCATGGCTACTATCTCAGCAATAACATCGGCATTATTAAAAATACCCTGTTCTCCCATCTCTTCAGCATCATGGCAAAGTGGTGGTTCAACATCCTCTGCCATATCTTCACACAAGGGTTTTAACGGCTCTTTGCCACGGATAGGTACACTCAAAGAGATAACCCCCGGCATGATTTCACTAAGCCGAGTGATGTGTTTTATGGTGATGGACTCTTTTTTAAAGGCAGCACGAGCATAGTTAATACCTTTTTCCACACCGGGCATAAGATCGTCTTTAGTGCCGTTGGCAATGTCGGTGTAGTGAGCCGATATAGCAATTATAACCACAACCATACCTGCAGGAATCCATTTAAATGGACCAGTCAGCAGTTGAGCCAGCCAGGAACCGAGTTTTTTCTCACGGTTAAGTTCTTCATCTGGTATGGGTTTATGTTGACTCCCTTTGCTGCCATACATCACTAAGAGTAGAGGGATTAAGGTGGTGGTGGTAATTATTAAGGTGAACATTCCAAACATGCCAAAATAGGCATAAGCTTTATAAAATGAGATATCCACTAAAGAGAGGGTAGCAAAACCGGCAACATCGGTAACAATGGAAAGGGTGGCTGGCACAATGGTATGGGAAATAGCATTTATGCCACACTCTTGGGGCGAGTCCCCACTTTGCCGTTCTTGTAGATATCGTCGGGTGATCTGCACCGCGTGACCAATGCCGATAGCCAGTAGCAGCATAGGGGTTAAGACCATCATGGTAGTAAGTTTAAACTGCGAAAACCCCATCAAACCCAAGGTGGTAATAATGGTTGCACCAACCCCAATAAGTGGAATGACTGCTCGACGTAGAGTGCCAAACTCTTTTAAAAGAATAACAACCACAATGGCTAAAGAGATGACAAACAACCACCATTTTCTTTTTAGCTCCAACATCATATAGGCAAGAAAATATGGTTCTCCTGCAACCAATATCTCCACCCGGTCATCAGCATCGTATGGGGCGACAATCTCAAGAACTTTTTCTACCCAAGGAACATATATCTCCTTCACGTTGTCGGTATAGTCACCAATAATAAAGGCAGCTTTTGCAGTGCAGTCACTACTAGATGAGAATTGACACACTTTGCCATTTGAGTCTTCTCCATAGAGAAGCATAGGGGCCATTACCGGGTTGTCTTGCAAACCCTCTTTGAGAAAGTCCAACTGCTTTTTAGCAAGCACAGGGTCGTCATTGCTTATGCCTTGGGTGGGAATTAGCCGTTTGAAAACCAGACCATTTTCATCTGCCCCCATATATTTGACTTTTTGTGCTGCCAAAGACATAAAGTTAGCTGGCCTTGCAGCAGGTAGATCAGCCATTTTTTGGTGAATTTCCTGGACCATATTAATAAACCAGGGTTGGTAGATATCACCATCTTTAACTTCAACACCAATAACCATCATATTACCCATACCAAAATGGCTTTCGGCATAGGCGTTGGTGGCTACATATCGGTTAGAAGGGGGGAGTAGGGTATCGGGATCGTTACGAATATCCAGTTTATGGATTTGGAAGGCAGAAAGAAGGGTGACAAAAGCGACAATGGCAAAGATGATCTGCCTTTTCTCCATAACAAATCGGGCATAACGCCGGGAGAAAGGCTCCTCTTTAGCTCGCAGACTCTCTTTACTAGACATTAGATACTCCTGCTTATTATTTTTAATTGTCTGGTTGTGAAGATACTTTTATTATTATGGGTCAAGGGAGATTATCTCCCT
>JADFYX010000269.1 GCA_015232795.1 Magnetococcales bacterium | reverse complement strand
AAAGCTCACAACGGCAGACCAATTGTAATCTGCACCCGTGGGCCAGACTCCCAAGCCTTTGCCACATATGCCGAACGAGTCATCGCCCTACCAAAAGTAAGCACAGATCTAGCCTTTGCTCTTGCTGCTGTTGCCGGACACATGTTCTCTTTTTATGCCGCTCAGGCTGTAGATGCAGGGGCGCAAAATCTTAAAAAAATTATGCTTAGATTGGGGGAAATGATTAAAACCAATGCCGCCCATGATGTAAGCACAACCTTGGATGCCTTTGCTGATTTTCTAAACAGTGCCGCAAATGGTGAGTATGATTCTGGCCTTGGTGCAAGGCACATTGCTAAAATTTCTTTAACTGCAAACGCCATGAGTTCGGCATATAACAGTGATGATATTGCAACCTGCGTAACACTTGCCAAAGCAGTATTAACCCCATTGCAAACAGCAATTGATGAAACCAGCCGTCCAATTGATACAATTCGTCATCAAGCAAAAACAGTAACGGTTGGCACAAGTCGCCCTGACGATGCCCTATCTCCTGTTGTTAGAGATGCCATAGCCAACATCGGCATTTTAGAGAGCGGCATCTCCACAGATGATCGCAAAACCCTATCGTTAATCTCCCGCCTTGTTGATCAAGTTATATGGGGTGCAGAGCTTAAAATTCATAGGGACGACAACCAAAAACGGCTACAACTAATAGGCTCCCCTCCTCCATCAAATGCTCTGGAACGCTACACCCAAGAGACAAATCCTGTGGGAATAATCGGTGCTGTAATAGATGAAAACCGGGTGAAAATCGGCAGGCTCGGCAATGTTGAGGCAATAGTAGTACCAGTAAGAGACGAAAACTCCCCTGAAGCAAGCACCCTGATTTTCCTATCAGTAAAAATGCTAACACATGCTTCAAGAGAGCAAAAATTAACTGTGTTAAAGTCCCTAGGTATTTTCAAAAAGAAACTAAGAGAATGGGAAGCCTACCACAACGCAGAAGTAGAAAAAGAGCTAATAGAAGAGATAGCAGACAAAGACCCAACAATACTATTTTTTGACCCAGATGCTCTTAACCCGGCGAATAGTGTTAGTTAACTTCCAAAAGCAGCCCAATCTACACTTACTTCGCCTATTCTAGTGTCTGATTTTGTCTCTAGGGTTATGGTAAAGCCGGCGTTGTCTATTTGGCTAGCACTTGTTTGTAGTTTGGTTTTTTCGTTTAACAACTCAATTGTGGTGATGCCTAAGATGATTTTTGGGGGTAGTTTAAAAGGGGTAATAAAATCTATACGCTTGCTAAACAATCGTTTTTTGGAAAACAAGTTGGCAAGCTTCCAGTTATCTGAACCTTTATCTGCTTGCAAAACACCGTTTTCTACTCGTAGTTGCTCTGTTTTTGCAATGGTATTTAACTGCGACTGTTGTGCTGCTATTTTCTCTTCCAGCTTGATTAATATAGCACTGTTGTTCTCTTCTAAGGTTTGTATTCGCTCTGTTAACTTGGTTATAGCTTTGGAAGTTGCATCAATAGTTTTAACGGTTTTTGTTGTTGCTGGTATGTCAGTAGCATCTTTTTGCTGAGTTACAGCAGTTTTTTTGTCGTCTTTAAAAAATGTTTGCTTTGGGTCGTTCATAACCCAAACACCTATAGCGGTTGAAAATACAAGAAAAAACAGTACAAAAACAATTGGTCGCATAACTATATACCCCTACTTTTGTTTATCATTTTTTTAACCATCTATTCCAAAAATTTTTCCCTGTTGGCATTATCTGCTCTAGAAAATCTTGGAGATCAATATCAAATAGTTTGGACAGTTGTTTTGCCCGCTTTTTGGGTTGGCTAAAATCTCCCCATGCTTGGGGTTTGTTACAGGCAATTATTATCTCGTTGTTGGTTTTATCCACTGGCAGACGTAAAAGACCATCTGTAAAACAGTCCCTTAACATTTCAACCCCACGTTCAAAAAAAGCCTTTTCACCTTTTGTCATATTGAGGGCCATAAGACCATTGGGAGCTAAAAGACGTTTGGCTCCTCTAAAAAAATCTCCAGAATATACTGATTGTGCCATTCCAGTATTGTCAAAAGCATCAACTAAAATAAGATCATAACCACCGGGTATAGGTTGGCTTGTGGCAACATATTGAGAGCCATCGGCTATGGATATAGATAGATTTGCACTCTGTTTTGGTAGTAAAAAATATTTCCGTGCCAAACGGGGTATACACTCATTAAATTCCACCACCTGGATATGGCATTCAGGATAATATTTTAATAAAAACCTTACTATAGAACCGCCACCCAAACCAATCATTAAAATTTTTTTGGGTGGCGAAACAGCAAACAACAAACAGGCAGTCATGTGTCTGGCATAATTTAACACTAACTTGTCAGGGTCACTCTCTAACATGCGTGATTGCACTAGATGGCTATCAAAACGCAGACTACGAAATGGACCTTCTTGAATTACCTCAATTAACTGACCTTGCCAAAACTGCCTGTAAAGCAATTTTTTTTTGCTTGGACCACCCATGACACTGTTATTCATACAACAATTTCACCTATCATGGATATTTTTTGGGGTTACCTAGAATATTTACACCTTCAATATTGGGCTATTTATTACTTTTTATCAAGTCTGGGCTTAATTTACACTATTCCAACTTTGCTGCTCTACCTAAAATAGCTGCCATTAAAATAGCTGAGATTCAAATGTTGTATTTTAACTCAATTAGATGTAAAGTTTCCCACTGTTAATTATTTTGACAATATGGGCAGTGTTGTGCCACTAATGTTGTATTTATGATACACTTATGGTAATATTGCAACATTATAAACTGAATTTCTATTTCTCAACTATTTGGAGCATCTTTAAATGGTAAAATCACATAAGAAAAGTTTATTAATTAACTCTGCGTTATCTGCATTTTTAATAGCAGGAGCATTGACTATATCTACACCAAAAACCGCTGAAGCGGGAGTAACTCTCAGCCTTAAAGGTGGCGTGGTTATGTTTGAAAATGGTGGTGCAGGTGATGGACTTGATTTTGAACTAGATTATGAAGCTGGTTATGCTGCTGCCATAGCCATTGGCTATGATCTTCCCATGCTACCAATTAAGGTTGAAGTTGAATATCTTTATCAATCAGCAAAAATAGATGAGATAAGCAACCCACCAGCAGGTTTTACAGCACTGTCTACTTTTTCTGGCGATGCAACGGTTAACGCCCTTATGGCAAACGCCTATGTAAACCTTCCTATTCCACTACTCAAACCATATATCGGTCTCGGTGTGGGTGGTGCTAATGTTAACTATTCCAGTATCTCCACCGATAGTATGCAGCTTTTCGATGAATCATCAACCCACTTTGCCTACCAAGGCATGGTCGGCATCCTGTTTTCAGTACCCGTTCTACCTTTAGAGCTAATGGCTGAATACCGTTATTTTGCCACCACAGATGCAGAATCAACTGCTGATGTAGTTAATACAAACTTTGATATTCCTTTTGCCTCCCACCTCGCCCTATTAGGCGCAAGAGTTGAGTTTTAAGTCATATAATATTGTCAACACCTGGCTATTGAATTCTAGGTGTTGACAAATCTGGCTTAAACAATCTTCAATCTAAGCACTAAATTTCAATTTTAAACAGAATATTTATCAGAGGTAAAATAGATTTAGTATGTTAATCTGCCTCTGAGAGTGGGCTGGGTGATCGCTGGTGTGACGGTTTTTTTTCAAACCTAAACACTGGAGGAAAGTCCGGGCTCCATAAAGCAAGATGCCGGGTAACGCCCGGCGGGGGTAACCCTAGGGACAGTGCCACAGAAAGCAAACCGCCGGACCAGCTTTTTTAACTTTCGGTAAGGGTGAAAGGGTGCGGTAAG
>JADFYX010000268.1 GCA_015232795.1 Magnetococcales bacterium | reverse complement strand
ATTTTGTTTAAAAAGATAACCTTATTGCTTTTTTTTTTTTTTTTCAAAAATGCGAATACACCCATTGAATAATCTGCAATATCATCACGATTAAAGCTACATGAGTTTAAATCCTCGCCAAAGAAGTCGGCTTTAGAAAGGCACTCACCTATATTTTTCCCATTTTGAGGCGTAGGAGAAAAGACAATGGGAGAGATGCCCATATTTTTTATTTCTTTAAGTGTGGCAAGAAAATGCTCCATAGCAAATTCATTACCTGCATCGAATAGATTATCTCCTATCAATAACTGGTCGTTTCCAATATATTGTGCAAATGGTGATGATAATACGGCATATTTTATGGTTTTATTTTTATGTAACCAGTCATGGACCTTTTTATTGAACTCTAAACATTCTTTAGCCCAAGAAACTGGGTAGTTGGCGTTGACAGGCGCAACACCAAAAAATGGTCCACACACAGACATTGTCATCTGTATTATTTTAGCTTGGGGATTTGATGCCATAATACCCTGGACTAAATGCATGGCGTATGAATCGCCCCATACTAAAATTTCTGGCTCATCACTTGTCCTACAATTAGGTGACAATGTGAAGCCAGTTTCACAATCACTACTTAAACCGATATTAATTATTGTTTTGTTGCGTATGTCGGCGAGGGATATTCCGTTATCATTAAACCTTTTATCAAAGCCATTATTCATGTGTCCCGCAAGCCCCGTCGCAGCAAAAATTACTGAGCCAATGATAGCAAAACTGAAAATTTTATTTCTATCAATAGCTTTCTTATCTCTGAATGGCATCTCAACATAACGCCAACTGAAATAGGCAAGCACAATTGACAATACGGACAAGGCAAGCAGCAGAGCTGTGCTTGGCTCAGATAAACTTCTATGTCGCGCAAATGCAAAAAGTGGCTGATGCCACAAGTAGATGCTGTAACTTATAAGACCAATACTGACCATTGCTTCTGTAGAAAGAAGCCGTCCAGAAATGGTATCAGACGTTGCAAACAAAATAATCAATGCTGCACCGATTGTTGGTATAAGCGCATATAGGCTTGGGAATGGAGTGGACTTGCTAAATGCAAATATTGAATAGAAAACAAGAGTTAAGCCGAGTAGGCTGAGAAATTCACATGTAGCTTTGTTGGAAGTTATAAACTTATACTGCTCTTCTTTGTACAGTAAATATAAGGCAATGAAGCCTCCTATGGCTAACTCCCACCCACGAGTTGGCAAAAGGAAGAAGGTTGCATATGCCTCGTTATAAGCACCCCATTGCGCCAAAGCCAGGCTAACAATGGCAACAACCATCAGGGAAGCGAAAATCCAACGCTTACGCAGTTTCCATAAAGCCATCAAAAAAAGAGGGAACAATATATAATACTGTTCCTCAACTGACAGACTCCATATGTGAAGCATTGGCTTTAACTCTGACGCTGTTCCAAAATAACCTGCTTCCATCAAGAACAAAATATTAGATGAAAAAACTGCAATAGCGATGAGACTTTGGCTAAAGTCTTTGAGATGGTTTGGAGTCAGCCAAAGCCACGCAAACGGCAAACTACAGAGCATCACAAAAAACAGAGCTGGCAAAATACGTCTTGATCTACGCTCGTAGAAAGTAACTATAGAGAACTTCTCCTTATTCATGTCAGATAGAATGATGGATGTTATCAAATAACCACTAATAACAAAAAACACATCTACACCGACAAAACCACCCTCAAAAGCCTTAAAACCCCCATGGAATAATATAACAGGAATAACAGCAATAGCTCGTAATCCATCTATCTCTCTACGGTATTTCACTGATCCCCTACACTTCTACCAGAATTTTATTTGTCAAGACTTGACCTAACCACTCATTATCAAAAGTTAAACATGGAGCAATATTCATACTTGTTTAGTTTGCTGAGACATTGTTTATTCCTTCATCAAGAATTTAGTACTCTCAACCCCAGATAATTTTCCATTGGATCAAAATAATGATCATCAAAAATCTATCCACACCGAGGAGTCAACGACTATCAATTGTCACTCCGTATCTGTTCCAAATCACCTTCCCATTGAAGTTTGCCACGGGCTTTATGGATCTGCTCCTGTTGTTTCATCTTAACCAATAGCTTCAAGCCATTTTCTACAGCCTCCATTTTACTCTTCAGACCGGAAACCGCTAGGGCTTGGTTCTTCAGGTCATCATTGATTACAATGTTAGTCCGCATGAAACACTCCATTTGTTGATGTGTATTGATAGTTGATTATATACACTTAAGGTGCAAGACCCTCTTGAATATGATTCTCAGATATCCTTTCGCACATTTCTGATTAAATTAGCCGTAAAAATGGCAATAACAGCGTTTATTGTACTGCCAGTACTTGGAATTGTATTACCCTTTATCTCAGGAACTTTTGTGGGCATTTTTGACGCAATGAGTATTTCTGTTATCAATAGATAGTAAAAATAATTTCGATCTCTCAACCATCCCCTCGGGGTGGCACACAGGTAGCACAAACAAAAAAGGACTTAAACAAAAATCGCTTAAGTCCTTTATTTTATGGTACGCCCGGACCGAGTCGAACGGCCGACCTTTTGGTTCGTAGGCAAGGACTTCCGGCTTCACAGTCTCCTTTCTGTAGCTTAACTATTTGGAATTATTCTGATTTACTGTTTGCCGATTTTTTCTTCTGAGTGTGGGTTTTGCTAGTTTTAGAGTAAGATTCACACACAGATTCACACACAGATTCACACACAGGATTTTATATTCGAGTGGTTATGGTTTGAGTACTTTCAATCCCAGGTTTTTTTCCATTGGATCGAAGTCATGATCGTCATGGAGTAGGGGATAGCTATTCATGATACAAAAAGTACCGATCATTATATCAATAGTCTTGCGGACAGTAACGCCTTTACTGCGTAGCATTCGGTAGTTCTCAGCACTTCTTAGTGCAACCTCACTACCGACCATGGGTTTGAACTCTAGGGTATCCAGAAGGCTTTTGGCAACCTGAAAATCTTTGTTTTTACGAAATCCTTGTAGCACTTCGGTCAAGATCAGATCACCAATGATGATTCGTTCCTGTCCTAGTAGGCTGTCGAGTAGGTCAGTTTTGTCTGATATCTTCCCGTTGAAAAAATCGATCCAGACCGAGGAGTCAATAATAATCAACTGTCACTCCGCATTTGTTCCAAATCGCCTTCCCATTGTAGTTTGCCACGGGCCTCTCGGATCTGCTCTTGCTGCTTCATCTTCACAAGGAGCTTGAGGCCACTTTCTACAGCTTCCTTTTTAGTCTTCAGACCGGAAATTGCTAGGGCTTTGTGCATAAGGTCATCACTTATTTCAATGTTGGTTCGCATGGTCTCCTCCGCTTATTAATGTGTATTGATTGTCTATTGTATACACATTACAGAAGATGTCCAGACCCATTTTGAGTCTATCAGTAAATAACTGTCCTACTTGTCTTTCTCGTCTCCCATGATTTTGCAGGGATTTTAGTGTATTCTCCCGGATCATGAAAAAGCAAATTTTTACCCTCATTCAGGCCGTTTTCGGCTACATGTGTAAAACGGTAGGAAATCTGGCGGTTCTGGTGAAACTTTATTGCTGTTTTTCTCTTTGTTTTCCATATGTTCCACGTTTAAGGAATCTTGTAACGCATCTTTCTTGCGCCAATAACCAGGATGCTCCTTGCGCCACTCCTTAACTCGACGCACATGATCCTCACCTTTGAAATAATCCTGGTTCTCAGGTTTGCTGCGCCATCGGTTTTGGCTGGCCGCCTTGCTGACCTTCTGACATTCAGTTTCTGAACAAAATCTCTGCCGATCCCGGTTGCGGTGATCTGGCCGGAATCTGATCTTACAATGAAGGCA
>JADFYX010000267.1 GCA_015232795.1 Magnetococcales bacterium | reverse complement strand
CGTAGCTCCAGAATCCAGCCTGTTAGTTGGTATTCCAAAAAAAGGCGGTAGGAATAATCATGGTAGGATGACTGTACGTCATCGTGGTGGTGGTCATAAACGTAGTTATCGTATCATTGATTTTAAGCGTAATAAACTTGAGATTGTCGGACGCGTTGCAACAGTTGAATATGACCCAAATAGAACAGCTTTTATAGCATTATTGCACTATGCAGACGGGGAAAAACGGTATATATTGGCTCCCCAGCGTGTTGCAGTTGGTGATAAGTTGGTTTCAGGAAAAAATGTCGAAGTCAAACCTGGCAATGCAATGCCTCTGCGGAACATTCCTGTTGGGACCATTGTTCACAATGTAGAGTTAATGCCTGAAAAGGGCGGTCAAATTGCCCGTTCTGCTGGTAACTCAGTGCAGTTGATGGGTAAAGAGGGGAAATACGCACAGATCAAACTCCCTTCTGGTGAGATGCGTATGGTTCTTCTTGATTGCCGAGCAACAATTGGTCTGGTTTCCAATTCTGACCATGGCAACATTAAGCTGGGCAAAGCTGGACGGATGAGATGGGCTGGATTTCGCCCCTCTGTTAGAGGTGTTGTTATGAATCCTGTCGATCATCCACATGGTGGTGGTGAAGGGCGTACATCAGGTGGACGGCATCCTGTAACTCCATGGGGTGTACCTACCAAGGGTAAGAAGACTCGGAAGAAAGGTAAAGCGTCTGATCGTCTAATCATGCGCCGTCGCAAATAGTGAGTTTAGTTTTTATATAACGAGGTGATGTGTGGCACGGTCAATAAAAAAAGGTCCATTTTACGACGAGTTTTTATTAACTCGGGTGCAAAAAATGCGGGTAGATGGGCGTAAAGAGCTAGTTAAAACCTGGTCAAGGAGATCAACTATTATTCCTGACTTTGTAGGTTTTACTTTTGGTGTGCATAATGGAAGAAAGTTCATTCCGGTACTGATTACGGAGAACATGGTTGGCCATAAGCTAGGTGAGTTTTCACCAACACGTACCTTTCAAGGTCACGTTGGTGATAAGAAAGCTGGCCGCTAAGGAGCAGATTCATGGAAGCGATTGCATCATTAAAAAATCTTAGAGTTTCACCTACAAAAGTGAGACCTATTATAGATCAGATCCGTGGTATGAATGTAGAGTCTGCTTTGCAGGTTTTGCAATTTTCAAAAAAACGTGCATCTAAATATGTTCATGACACGCTAAAATCCGCAGTGGCAAATGCTGAGGATACTCACGGCATGGACGTAGATACACTGTTTGTTTTGAGGGCATTTGTTGACTCAGGGCCAACATTGAAAAGATTTCGCCCTCGTGCTAGAGGTCGGGCAAGTCGTATTTTAAAAAGAACATCACATGTTACCCTGGTAGTTACTACAAAGGACTAAGGGTAAACCTTGATTCAAAAAGATGGAGTAGTTTAAATGGGCCAGAAGGTACATCCAGTAGGCTTTCGTCTAGGCATAACCAAGACGTGGGATAATCGTTGGTACGCTGATAAAACTTATGCCAGTCTTTTGTTAGAAGATGATAAGTTACGTAAGTGGCTTCTCAAAAGATTAGAGCATGCAAGTATCTCAAAAATCATAATTGAGAGACCAGCTAAAAAGGCGCGTATCAATATACATTCAGCAAGGCCTGGAATTATAATTGGTAAGAAAGGTGTAGATATCGAAAAGTTGAAAACCGATATCTCTAAAGTAGCCAATACAGAAGTTCAGCTTAACATTGTTGAAGTAAGAAAGCCTGAGGCAGATGCACAGTTGATCGCTGATGGTATTGCTCAACAGCTGATAAGACGTGTTGCATTTCGTCGCGCAATGAAACGTTCTGTTACCTCTGCTATGCGTTTAGGTGCGCAGGGTATTAGGATTAACTGCTCAGGACGTTTGGGTGGTGGTGAAATTGCACGGGTAGAATGGTATCGTGAGGGAAGAGTTCCTCTTCATACGTTACGTGCTGATATAGATTATGGTATCTCTAGAGCCTTGACCGCTTATGGAATCATTGGCGTAAAAGTTTGGGTTTTCAAGGGTGAGATCATAGATAAGGACAAGATTAGTTGAGGGTGAAGTTTCATGTTGTTGCAACCAAAACGAACTAAATACCGTAAGTCTCATAAGGGACGTATCCATGGTCTAGCCTATAAAGGTTCTGAATTGACATTTGGTCAATATGGACTTAAGGCAATGACTGCTGGTCGGATTACAGGCAGACAAATTGAAGCTGCTAGACGGGCTATGACTCGTCACATCAAAAGGGGTGGACGCATCTGGATTCGCATGTTCCCTAATGTTCCTGTTACCAGTAAGCCTGCAGAGGTAAGACAAGGTAAAGGTAAGGGTAATGTTGAATTTTGGATTGCACGGGTAAAACCGGGTCGCATTCTTTATGAGATGGAAGGCGTTTCAGAAGAGTTGGCAAGAGATGCTATGGCAAGAGCCGCAGCAAAATTGCCTATACCTACTAAATTTATCAACCTTAAGAGGACAGCCTGATGAAAGCATCTGAAATGCGGGATATGTCCGATGAAGATTTAAATAAAAAAATGGAAGAGCTAAATCAGGAAGCTTTTAAACTACGTTTTCAAAATGCTACTTCCCAGCTAGATAATACGGCAATGATACGACTGGTAAAAAAAGATATCGCACGTATCAAGACGATAGCAAGTGCTAGAAAAGCTCAAGAAGAGGTGGCATAACCATGGCACAACGAATTTTGCAGGGTGTCGTGGTTAGCGACAAGATGGAGAAGACTGTTGTAGTTCGTGTAGAGCGAAGAGTTCGCCACGATCTTTACGGTAAGATTATGAAAAGATCAAAAAAATATAAAGCTCATGATCCAGATGGAAAATTCCATGAAGGTGATTTAGTTAAAATTCGTGAGTGTAATCCAATAAGCAAAGATAAATGTTGGATTGTGCTAGAAGGGGCATCGTCATGATACAGGTAGAGTCCGTTGTTGATGTTGCAGATAACTCTGGCGCGAAAAAAGTATTATGCATTAAAGTTCTTGGTGGTTCTAAGAGACGCTATGCTCGTGTAGGTGATATTATTGTAGTAACAGTAAAATCAGCTATTCCTCGTGGTAAAGTGAAAAAGGGTGACGTTGCAAAAGCTGTCATAGTTAGAACTAAAAAAGAGATTACACGGGACGACGGGTCATACATTCGTTTTGACTCCAACGCAGCAGTGTTAATCAACCCCGCTGGTGAGCCAATTGGCACCCGTATTTTTGGACCAGTTACTCGTGAGTTAAGAAGTCGTAACTTCATGAAAATAATATCGCTGGCTCCTGAAGTGCTATAGATGTGGTATTAGGGATATTGCTTAAACTGGCTTTAAAAAGCAAACAGGTGGAATTAGAATGAATACGGATTTTAGAACCAGCTTGAAAAAAGGTGATACCGTTATCGTTACAACAGGTAAGGATAAAGGTAAGCAAGGTCGCATTTTACAAATGCTGCCAAAGAAAAATGCTGTGCTTGTGGAAAATGTCAATATGATGAAAAGGCACACAAAACAAGATCAAAAAAATGAAGGTGGTATCGTCGAGAAGGAAGCACCTCTACACATATCAAACGTAATGTATTACGAGACAATAAGTGGAAAAGGTGTACGTATTTCCCATAAAATTCTCGAAGATGGCCGTAAAGTCAGATGTGCTGCTGGTTCTGGAGAAGTTCTAGATAAGTAGAGACCTACTTAGTTAAACATATTGACCGCTAAAGCAGTATACAGTTGCTTGATTGCATAGCAGGTAAAATTAGGAACAACAAAAGATGGCAAGATTACAGGATCATTATAATAAGACAATTGTACCTGCTCTAAAAGAAGAGTTTAAGTACAAAAATGTCATGCAAAT
>JADFYX010000266.1 GCA_015232795.1 Magnetococcales bacterium | reverse complement strand
CATACCAATAGGAAGAGAAGGTTGGGAACATGAAGAATCTTTTACCTCTGGAAGAGTTGTCAGGCCAGTCTTGGCAATCTCTTTTTGAATACATTTTGCATACGAAGCTAGGGAATGGGCGGGATAAGAACTTGCAACCAACTTTTTATAATTTTGCGAATCACCACGACCTAAATTAATTGGATTATAGCGAATTTCAGGAAAATGATATGCCGCAAGTAGGGCATTGTAGGTACTCATAGGAAAAAGGTATGCAACCTGTTCCATAGCCGGAATATGGTGTACCCAGCGGACTTTAAATGGTAGCAGTTCTTCTTTATCACCAACTTGTACCTGCAACCAGATTGTATCTAAAGCGTTGCGTATTGAATGACTGGGAAGTTTAGCAGGTAGGCGACGGAGTTTTTTTTCCTTTAAAATAGGCTGAACCATCTCCCGATAGGCAACATAGTCAAATTGTGTTTGAAACAGAGTTTCGCTCAACACCACTGTCAAAGGTAGACCCAGCCAGCTTGTCTCACCCGGCATTACATCAGGAAGAGTATCCTCGCCTTTTTGTTCCAACTGCCAAAGAGGATCTTGGGGATAGACCGCCCAACCCAGCAAGGGTACGGAAATATTCCATATACTCTCATTGGCCATAGATATTGTTGGGGCTCTGGCGGCAAGTCGCCTATAAGGATGAACCTTCAGGCCAAAAGTCTCCCCAGGAAGACGTTTTTCCAAACCTTTTAGCTGCTCTATTAAACCTGTTTGAATACCATCATGGTTCTGCCAATGAGCTTTGGCCCAGACTGGTACACCGTGGGGTCTGAGGGTTCCTAACAGTGCATCGGTAAATCGTTCTAGAAGACCAGCCCTTGTACCTACTAAAAGCAGAGCCATGCTGAGAACCAAAGCTAACAGCAGAGAGAGCCAAGCAAAATCCCTCCCCCCTCCTGAGCAACCAAAACGACCACATATAAAAGAGCGCCAATAAGAACGAGAGCCAAGAGACATCCAAACTGGCAACCATTTTTTTGCCCCCTTTCTATGTGATCCTGTAACAGACTTATCTGACATTTACAGGAGTTCCTTCCTTTTGCTTGTTTCCACCTTTTAAACGCAGATGGCAGCGATTGTTAGAAACCATCAACCAGTGGCTAACCTTGGGATCTAATGCATCGGATTGATGATGTGTCACCCAAATTACCAGACGATCACCTTTGGCTAACCAACGATCTACCAGCCCCATAACCTCACGACGTGTTTCCGAATCTAAGTTGCCTGTAGGCTCATCGGCAAACAGCACATGGGGGTCGTGAATCATCGCTTGAGCTAAAGCGACCCGTTGAAACTGACCACCTGATAACTCGTTAGGATAGCGTTCCAAAAATTCTTCTGCTGTGGTCTCTTCGATACGCACACCATTTTTATCCCGCAACAATACCCGGTCCATAGCAGCATAAACCCTGCGATCCATTTCATTTTTTGTCATCCCCCCTAACAGTTCAAGAGGATAACGCAAATTTTCCCTCACTCGTAAATACGGTGTTAACGTACTGTTTTGATAAGCAAAACCAAAACAGTGCCGCCTAATTTGTGTCAACGAAAGAGTTGAGGCTTTGCGATCTAAACCTCTTGGCCCCCAAGTGGCGCGGTTACCATCGGGAAACACCCACCGCACCCAACCATCTGAGGGTTTTTTTAAGAAGGTAAGCAGATACAAAAGTGTGCTTTTACCACTTCCACTCCGTCCTAAAACCGGAAGACGACTAGCTATTTCACCAGCTTCCAGTTTTAACCCCCCGACATGCAGATCAAATGCTCCACCCCAACCAACATTTGCCGCCCGGACCTGTACTCCCCATTTCACGGTAGATATTCCTGTGGAATCCAATAGCCCCTACGACCACCAAATGTATGGGCAAAGCGGTAGGACTTATCCGGCCCTAACGGTGTGCCTTGAATGGAACCTTTAATACGCATTAATGCTCGACCATTTTGGGTTGCATCAGGACAACGACGGGGTTCATATTTAGTTGCACTGAATGTAGGACGCTTATAATCACGCTCAACTATTTCCAACATCTCTTTGGACTTAATGGCCCACAAAGCCAAACGACGTAGCTCACAAGCTGGAACTGCGGGAATCTGCATACCTTTGTTATCTAGAAGAGGTTTTTTGTTATGGTCAAGAACAATAAATCGACCATCTTTATTACGCTCCATTCGTTCTGCTGACAATGAGTTAACATTGTAACTCAACAGAGGACTGTGGCTTCTAACTGGCAAACCACCACGACGCTGGGCATATTCGGCAGGAGTTTCACCGGAGACATTAATTGGTGGTCTGCGAATTTCCTGCTGCAGGCCAAGAATCATGGCACTGATCAAAGCTCTACGGAGTTGTGATTCAGGTAGATCAAAATACCCCTCAAACCCCCTTAGAATACGAATCCAGGAAGAGAGCGCGCTACTGCTCACCCACAACTCTTCAACTACGTTGTCGGTAGCTTCAATGTAGCCGATTTTTGTGGTATCAAACACCCGGTTTTCACACTGTTGACCCAACTCACCACAAGCACCTTTTTTAAGAATATGCCAGTAGACACCAGGGATATCAATACGTTCCCTACGTAATCTTTCAATAACAGCAGTAAGAGCAGCCCCTCCCCTTACATCCAGAATAATCTCATCAATCAACTCACTGCTACCAAGCTTTTCTACAGTTGAGGTTAAACGGTGGACCATACGCTCTTCACCCATACGCAAGGCATATTCACCGTAAAATGAGTTGGATGGCAAACTGTTTTGTAAAAGATATTTTGTCTGGGTGGTAAATTGGTTATACGCCTTACTATAGGCAATAGGATGTTTCACATCTTTGGCTCGTGAAGGCGTTTGAATGAAAAACGGCACAATATTGTTACCCTTTTCACCACCTTTCAGTAGCTCTACCAAGGTTTCCCGATTAACTGGATTTTTATATTTTGACCGCATTCTACCAGTCCGGGATTTAAAGCCGTTATCACCAATAACAAACAGAACCTTCAGATGGTCTGGGCAAGGGGTAATATCATTTTTTAGTACTTGAGCTAAACCACCGTAAAGGTTCTCTTGATAATCATCAGCGGTATCAATTTCTGATACTTTAACCTTGGCAATTGAACGCTTAAAAGAGTTATACGCAGCATTTTGTTGGTCAGCATTTAAAATACAAGATGCTGGTAGTGGGTGTCCTTCCCCTACTCCATCTCCTAAACCGTTGGGAAATAGCTTATCTGCATAGGGATCACGATATACCCGGAAACCAAAACGGAACTGGGTATCTTTAAAGCCTTGGACATTTTTAAGGTTTTGAATAATCTCTTGGATAACACCACGTTTTGTAGCAGTTCCCCGCACAGCATCAAAAACCTGCTCCATACTGGCAGTAGCATCTAACAAGAAGAAGATATCAACATTTTTCTTGGAAGATAAGGACTCATAAGCTTTAAAACCAGGGATAATTTGTGAAGCCAATCCGGTAGATATAGCTATTTTATCATCACTTACCCGTCGTCCAACTAAACCAGGACGAGCCAGAGCAACTTTAAAAAATCTCCGCCGTTTGGCCTCTCCACCCAAACCAGTTGGTGAGATATGTCTGTTTCTACCATCAACCATCTCCAACACTGGTATCCTGAGAGCCGACTTAAACCATTTTTTACCCCCTTGAACCGGGCTGCAATTTTTCTGGTTTTTATCTACGGCATCTTTCAATTTTTCGTAGGTGCAAATAGTGCCATCATCGCTACCGTCAGGAGATTTAAGATCCTCACGTGGGCGGATGCTAAAAGCGTTATTCCACAAAAAGCCATCCTTTTTAGCCACCCAGCCAAGTACAGTATCATCCTCTTCTAAACGAT
>JADFYX010000265.1 GCA_015232795.1 Magnetococcales bacterium | reverse complement strand
TCGTAGTCTGTCTGTTTACTCCCGACCATGTTTTCGGGGCGGAAAAAGTTGTGCTACAACTCCGCTGGGATCATCAATTTCAATTTGCCGGTTACTACGCTGCTCAATGGCAGGGATACTATGCTGAAGAGGGTTTAGACGTTGAGATACGGTCTGCAATTAGACCTGATGGCACGATCTTAAAAGCCAGTAGGGAAGTTGCTGACGGACGTGCTCACTTTGGAATTGGATCTGTCGATATTCTTGTTAACCGGGGCAAAGGCATGCCTTTGGTTTTAGTAGCCACTGTTTTTCAGAAGAATCCCATCGGTATTTTTTCTTTCCCGACTCTTCACATCAATTCACCATTCGATTTAATCGGGAAGAAAGTAAAACGAATTCCCGGTGACATCGCGGATGTTGAGTTGCAGGCGATGCTGCGGGCAGAAGGTATCGACCCGACCAGTGTTAAACAACATCATTCAAAAGGAAAAGCCTTCGATTTGCTCATGAAAGGAGAAATTGATGCCTATGCGGACTACGGTATCCAGGCTCAATGGGAAGCCCATATCTTAGGTAAAGAACTCTCTGTTCTTCGTCCGAACTCTTACGGAATAACTTTTTACGGGGATAGTCTTTTTACCTCAGAAGAGATGGCAAGCAAACACCCAGATCAGGTTAGGAGTTTTCGAAAAGCTAGCATGAAAGGCTGGGAATATGCGCTGGAACATTCTGAGGAAATTGCTGACCGTATCAGCCGTGAACTTACCCGTGTCCGAACTATTCATAATCATGCTGCCTTTAACCGTTATATGGCAAATGAAATTAAAAAACTTACCCTGTACCCAGCTATTAAAATTGGCCATTACAACCAGTATCGCTGGCAACAGATGCATAATGCCCTTCGTCAAACTGGTCTTGTAAATGGGGGTTTTGAATCACAAAGCTTTTTTTTCGATAATTTCAACAAGAGTCAAAAATTGTTGGATGAGCCAGTCTGGAAACAAAATCTGCCAATTTCTACAGTAGTATTATTTGGTTTTGTGTTAATTTTAGCGATTTTTAAAGTCGCTCGTAACTCAATGGAAGATCGGAAGATAATATTTGTTCTGGTTTTGATCATGACAATGGCTTGTTTAATTATCGGTAGCGTGTCTATTTGGGTTTTTTATACAACATCCCTTGAACAACAACGTGCCCGTCTAATCGATACCGTTACCAGTCAAGCCCGGTTCATGGAGACGGTGGCCAAATTTGACAATAAAATGAGCCAAGAGCTTGCAAAAATCAGCTCTGACATACCATTAGCTATCCTCTCCATCATGAAGGACCACAAATCAGCAACATTTTTTCAGATTGAGGAAGCCTTCAAAAATCATCCAGGATTCGGTGAGACAGGAGAGTTTACTCTGGCCAAGCGTGTAGATGATCAAATTGTATTTATTTGGCGACATCGCCAATTTAACCTGAATCAACCAGATCCAATACCGTTTTATTCACAGCTTGCAGAACCAATGCGCAAGGCACTTTCTGGAATGTCAGGAACTGTCATAGGAGTTGACTACCGTAATACGACAGTTGTTGCCGCATATGAACCTGTTGCGGAGTTGAATTTGGGTGTTGTAGCCAAGATTGATTTAAAGGAAATCCGTGCTCCATTCATAAAAGCGGCTGTCATCCTATTTGGTCTGGGCATCCTGGTTGTTGCTATTGGCTCAGTTCTGTTCTATTCCATCAGCAACCCAATGATTAAGCGTATTCTTGAAAATAACCGCCTTCTCAAGCAGCTAGGTCAGCGCAACGAATCAATCCTCAATTCGGCAGGTGAGGGTATATTCGGTCTGGACCTTGATGGAAATACAATATTTATCAATCCTTCTGGGGCCAAGATGTTAGGTTGGTCCCCTAAAGAAATAATTGGGAAAAACCAACATCAGTTAGTCCACCATTCCAAAGTAGATGGTTCCCTATATGAATCTATCAAATGTCCAATTTGCTCAGTTTTGAAGGGTAGGAAAGCCCGCATGGTAGAAAATGAGGTGTTCTGGCGTAAAGACAGAACATCTTTTCCAGTTCAGTACGTCAGCACTCCAATTATTGAGGAAGAAAAGATCATAGGTATAGTTGTCACATTTAATGATATCACCAAACGCAAACAGATTGAAAACATACTCCATAACTCTTTGAAAGAAAAAGAGGTAATGCTTCGGGAAATCCATCACCGGGTCAAAAATAACATGCAGGTGATCTCAGGTTTGCTCAATCTTCAGGTAGCAGATCTTAAAAAAAAGAATGCTTCTAAACAGATAGCCATTGATGCTTTGTTGGAAAGTCGTAACCGGATTGCTACAATGTCTAAAATTCACGAAAAACTCTATAAATCAAATAATTTAAATAGGATAAATCTTCAATCTTACATAAAAGACCTGATAAATGATTTGTTCTCATCCTTTGGAGCTAGAGAAAAGGGCATCAAGTCCAGTATCGATATTGGACAGGTAGAGTTGACTATAGAACAGGCCATTCCTTTTGGTTTGATTCTCAACGAATTGGTAACAAACAGTATAAAACACGCTTTTCCTGGAGGCCGCAATGGGAAAATTTCTGTTTCTGTCCAGTTGCATCCCAAGCAAATGGTCGAACTCGTGATGAAAGATGATGGTGTTGGAGTTCCCAATATTGCAGAATTGCATTCTGGCGATACATTAGGTATGCATCTGATTCACAGTCTCACTAATCAAATTGATGGTAAAATTGAGTTCAAACAACACCAAGGAATAACTACCCGGCTTTGTTTCAAGAATGAAAAGTCATAAAAATATTACTAGTTCAATAGGAGATAATCATGTCAGGTAAACGAATTCTGGTTGTTGATGATGAGGCAATAACCTTAATGATTTTGGAAACATGTCTTGACGATTGGGGCTATGAGGTGATTGGAGTAGCCATGAGTGCGGATCAAGCAATCTCCATGGCCATTGAACAAAGGCCCAATTTGATTCTCATGGACATCACCCTCAAAGGGGACAAAGATGGTATAGAAGCAACTCATACCATAAAAGCCATTTTTGAAGTTCCAGTAATTTTTGTGACAGCCCATGTTGATCATAAAACCATAGCGCGAGCAGAGGGAACGCCACCCCCAAGCTATATCTTAAATAAGCCTTTCAGAGATGCAGACCTAAAGCAAATGGTTGAGATGGCTTTAGTCCAATAAATTTCTAACAATTGCTAGTGACAATATGATTCAAATAGGGGCCGATCATACTACCGAAATTACTCGAATTGAAGGCTTTAATTGAACATTGTTTTAACCTAGATTCGGCAGTTGTCGCTACGCACCGCCAACTTCCGAATCATGGTTTAAAGGTTGGGTGCTGAACTCATATCTTCAAGAGCAGTAATCAATGGTTGCAACTGCTTCTCAAATTCCTTCCAGTAACCAACTGAACTTTTATATATTGGTTGACGAACCTGATAGTTACTCGCAGTTTTAACGTCTCTCTTAGTTTTATGAAAATTCAAACAACTTTCATTCCATCCAAGACCGCAATAAGCCAATAATTTTTTTGTCTCTTTCTCTTGATTAGATATTAATTTTTCATATTGACAATTATAAATATCTCCTGGAAAAACATTGTTCCAATGAGAGATAAGATCCAAATATAATCTGTAATATTTCCCTATCTCAGCTAAATTATCGGTATATTTATAGCCCGCTTTAAAGTTTGTACGAAATATTGAAAGGCAGGTATCCTCTGCTGTGCGTGCTGAATGGATAATTTTAGCATTGGGTAGAAAGAGTTTGATTATTCCAATAAAAATGAAATTTTGCGGTAGTTTATCTATGATAAATTGTTTTTTTGGAGCTAACGCAATAATTTCATTTATGTACTCCTTCCCAATTCTCAGCA
>JADFYX010000264.1 GCA_015232795.1 Magnetococcales bacterium | reverse complement strand
TCGACTGACGAGGGGCTGGAACAGGATTTTAACTCATTGGACGCTCAGAGGGAGGCCTGCGAAAATTATATCGCCAGCCAAAAGCAAGAGGGATGGACCTTGGTCCCGGATCGTTATGACGATGGTGGAGTCTCCGGCGGTACGCTGAAACGACCAGCTTTGCAACGACTCCTTGAAGACATCGAGGCGGGCAAGGTGGATAGTATCGTCACCTACAAGATCGACCGGCTTTCCCGCTCGTTGATGGATTTCTCCAAACTGGTAGAAATTTTCGATCGCCACAAAGTTTCATTCACCAGCGTGACCCAATCGTTCAACACGGCCACCTCCATGGGCCGGTTGACCCTGAACGTGCTTCTGAGCTTTGCCCAGTTCCAACGGTGTATCAGATTGCACAAAATGGGTGGTTGGCAAATTGGACCGTTGAAGATCCAATTCCCGATTATTGGAGTCCTGAATTCTTGGGAAAACCTCCAGCCAAAGACGACATTTTTGCCCTCCTTGATCAGCTAAAAAAAGACCATCAAAATACACTTACGCTTGCGGGTCACGCGCAACCTACTGATAAAGTAAGTAGAAATCCTTTCGGGTCACGGAAATTCCTTGCGGGTCATCCTTGCGGGTCACCAAATCAAATGGCCAAATTGGCAGCCATTACGATTCCAGAAATGTTCATCATTGGCCGCCACTTTATGGAACTCCTGGACACCAGAGAAGAACGGTCTAGGATAGCGATTGGGAAAAAATTCGGAATTTCCCCGACCTGGGTAGTCAACGCTGTAGACCTTTTGAAATTACCAAAACCTATCCAGAAATATTTAGACTCTCTGATTGGTCGAGAGGATGTCCCTCTATTTCCAAAGAAGAAGATGATTGCTATTACCTTGATGAAATCATCGGAAGAGCAGAACGCTGCGTTCAAGAAACTTGTGGAGTAAGAAATTTCTAAATACAATGCGCACATAGGATTTTTTGTTGGAGATGATGGAGTTTTAGGCAATACGGTATCTTCAAAGTCCAAAACTTGTACAGAAAGCATGGACGTAGATGCGGCAGATATAAGCGTGAAGGTGCGTGCGCATTACCCGGGGAGATCTGTATATCTGCCTTGTGCTACCGTCATTGTGAGATGATGGGATGGATATACAGAAGTCAGCCGAGGGCATATTAAGTCCATCGACCGGACTGAAGGCCCGAACATGTAGTATGAGGTAAGGAACTCGAATTTCGATGACGACAGGAGAGGCAGATATCCAGGCTGAGAAGCCAGGAACCACTGGGAAAGGTAGCGGACGGAATCCGTCATGGTATCCGGTTGGTGCATCAAACGTCACGGCAAGGAGAGAAGCTCCAAACCTGAAGAATAGTCAGTTGATGGAGGTAGTGGTCGAACGTGGGAACATGAACTATTTCCAACTTGCCGAAGTAAAAGGTGTTTTCGAAAGGCTTGATGGATGGATACGAAGGAAACTTCGGTGTATTCTATGGCGACAATGGAAACGTCCTGCTACGAGAGCCAGAAACCTGATGAAACGAGGGCTGAAAGAGGAGCGGGCATGGCGATCGGCTACCAACCAGCGTGGACCGTGGTGGAACTCCAGTGCTAGCCACATGAATGCTGCTCTTCCAAAGCGATTCTTTGATAGACTTGGACTCGTGTCACTACTGAATCAGTTGCAAAGGCTTCAATGTTCTACATGAACCGCCGTGGTACGGAACCGTATGCCCGGTGGTGTGGGAGGTCGGCGGGAGCAATCCCGCCTCCTACCCGATCTGAATTTGCCAATGTTTCCAATGGTTAGCGGGATATGCTGGAAATAATGGCCGAATAGATTTTGGACACACAGAGTTGTGAATTGGTTGTTTTTGGGATATTCTTTCTCTCATTCTCTGTGACCTGTGGACTCATTGGGGTGAGTCCCGAAAATATAATCGTTATTAAAACATAATGTTGCGTAGATGAAATTTCTGGACAGTTTGTTTTGCGATTGGTGGGCGAGAGGGGTGGGGTAGAAATCTACAAACTGAATTGATGGATCAAAAATAAAATAGGTAAGGTGTCCCCCGATTTTGCAAGAATGATGTGTTTTATCTAAGGGAGCAAAAGATCCTAATGCGAAAAATCCGAGTAGCTCATATAAGTGATCTGCACTGTAACACCAATAAAAATTGGTGGGGTTCATACTTTAAGCCCATTTTGGAATGTCTTGAAAAAGAAGCTCCTCAGGTTGTTATCATTACAGGTGACTGCGTTGATCATCCAGAACAGAAAAATTTTGATGTATTCAAAAAAGCTGTAAATGAGATGAAAGTGGCTGTTGAAAATGGGTTGCGAACTCGACCTGATGACCCTCAAGAACTGTTTATCATTACAATTCCTGGAAACCATGATGTTCATGATGCCTACGGACTCAATTTTAAGAATATTTTTCGACTAAACTGGTGGGGCAGTGTTCTTGTAAAAATTGTTTCTATAATCCCATATGTAAAGATGATGGTCCGACATCCGGCGGAAACAAGTGAAGAAGAGTGGCAAGCTCGTGAGGCTTTATTCCGAGCTAACTGGCCTTATTTCTTAGAACCACAAATCTCTATAGATCACGACCAAAATAACAGTGAGACGGCTATACAAAGCGTAGTCAAGAAACTATTTCTGATCTATCAAATTGCTATTTATCCTTTAAATTCTAACCGTGCAGAGGGCAGTCTACCTATTGCTCGAGGTGCTTTAAAGAACGTGGCGGAAACTATTAATCAATATGATTCTATCTTTAGCAATTTGAGCACCGAACATAACTTGTCACAGGGGGATGCCTTACGTATTGCTATCCTTCATCATCATCCATTTCCTGTTTTTAACCAGAAAGGACAGAGACAAAATGATGGGGACAACCTTCTAAATCTCAATAATCCCCATGACTTACTAACAGCTTGTTCAGATTCTGGTGTCCATATGATATTGCACGGGCATAAACACCGGTCAGGAGAACACATCATTGAGTACAGGAATTCGAATGATGCTTGGTTACCGATAGTGATTTCTGCCGTTGGATCGGCCTCAAATGATAAGCTGAAAGAAAAAGGACCTTGGGAGATCAAGGTTCTAGAATCGAATAAGAGTGGAGACCTGTTTCTTAAACGCTTTCGGCGCATGTACGAGCCTAACAAGGTGTCTAGATTCAATCAAGATTTTAACAAGTTAATCCTAACATATGGACGGCGGAGGAGAATGCGATGGGAACGAACTATTCCTGAAGGTGATCCCGTGAAAGTTGCTGTCCTAAAGTCAAAGAGTGTTGCCATTGACCAAGAAGGAGGCGGTTGGGTTCGGATAGCGATCGAAGGAATTGAGTGGACAGAACAAGCTCTGGAAACTAACAATTATTACCTCTCACAGCGGTTTCGAGGAGATACTGGTAGAATTCAGGGTGTTTGGACTGGTTTTTTTGACACCCCACATCCCCCTCCTAGTGAGCTTGAATTTTTTGAAAAATGTGATACTCAGGATGATAAGGGAAATTATTTATTCCAAGGTGCTGAAGGTGCTGCTCCCAACAAACCGGAAGGCCTCAAAAGAGTCTTTCATCGAGAAGAAACAGTGGATAGTATCCCTAGAGCATGTAGACATGCTTATTTTCTCTACAACGGATTTGCAACCTCAGTAATTGAACATGAAGAATGCTATCCAGAGTGGAAAAAAAGATCAAAAGAGAAAGATTTGCAGGAAGCTGTTACTGTTTCTGCAGACCATCGGACCCGAGTGTTAGACCTTACAGTACGCTTTCCACTCGACCGAATGCCAAATAATTTTCTCTTGGAAGCCTTTCAACGAACGCAAAAAGATAATGGAGTTCCCCGTGGTATGCAGGATATCTATCGGGACTATCCTATTCACGAGAGAGA
>JADFYX010000263.1 GCA_015232795.1 Magnetococcales bacterium | reverse complement strand
ATACTAAATGTGAAGAGTACAGGGCGTATTCTAAGTATTGCTTTTATACAGATATTGCCCGGTCTTGTGAGATAGTCAATAAGTATGTTAAATGTGATAAGAATAACTAACAAAACAAAAGAGAGAGCAGAAGGGATAATGGGGCTTATGCCACTACGGTATAAATAGAGATCTAAACTGGTAAGGGAGATAGTCAACACCAATCCGGTAAACAGAACCACCATCCATTCTAAAAAACGGCTGCGAACACGAAGCATTATGGAGTTATACAATCTACGCATGATTTATCCTAAAGATCCGGGACGTTTCTTAGGTCACTTGGTCCATTATTATCTATACCCCCTCTCTGGATGGCTCCAGACCCATTAAATTGTGAATTTGGCTTTTGCTGAAGAATGTCTGCTCTGGCTTGGGCAATTTTATGATTATTGGGTAAAATAGCTTCTGCTTGGGTTAAATAGTTGCCTGCCTGATATCTGTCATGTCTAAATTTATATGCCAACTCGATATATTTTTCTACAACTTTTACTATGCCATCTTTGGCTGTTTGGTTGTTGGGATCCAACTGCAAAGCTGTTCTAAGTTTATCCATGGCATTCTTTCCCGGTGGGCTGGAAAGGCGTAGCTCTGTAATATCACTTTGGGCAAAAAGAGCCAATTTTTGAGCAACAGCCAATAACCCTTTTTTGGCCATTTGGTTGTTGGGGTCAAGAGCTAAAACAGCCTGATAACGATCAACTGCATTGCGTCCTTTTGGCACTGTAAGACGAGAAGCTTTAAAGTTTATTTTAGCCTTAACAAGCAAGATACTGATCTGCTCTTGCTTCTGTTCAGGGGTTAATTCTGTTGCTGGATTATAATTTGAACTCTCAACTTCAGGTTGTTCACCATCAGGTTGGTTAGCTGTTGTGGGGCTTGGTAAACTATCAAAATTAGTGTTGGCAAAAATTTCATCACGGGCAATTTTAATACGTGTATCGTCAGGTAAAATTGCCTCTGCTTTAGTTAAAAAGCTTGCAGCCTGACTAGGATCTTGACGGAATTTATATGCCTGTCTTATATAACGGCCTACTATTTTTTTAACCATTTTTGTAGCTTCTTGGTTATCTGGCTGTAGCTTTAAAATAGTTCGCAGTTTCTCCAAGGCATTACTACCAGGTGGGCTAGTTAGCCTCCACTGACTTATATCTTTATCTGCCATGCGTAGAAGTAGGGGTGTTATGGTTTGTAGCCGTTTTTTTGCCGCAATATTTTCTGGATCACGAGCTAATATTGCTAAATAGTGCTCAACAATATTTGTCCCTTTTGTCTGTACGCTATTATCAGCATCACCCCCATCCTCTATTGTTAAAACTGGTGTTTGTATCTGCTTGGGCTGTTGCTCAATTTTGGGTGGTTCACTGTCTGTGCTGGTTATTTCCTCTGGAGCAATAGTCGGTTGCTGTGTTAGTTGTACTGTTGTTGATTGGGATTGCTCTTTGTGTAAGGTAACAATTTTTGCCGCTGAGATTTTGCTATCTTCTGGAGAGGTGACAGAAATAGTTGTTCCAGTATTAACTTGGGCATTAGGGAAAATATCACTGCGTGTTATTAAAATACGTGGATCATCAGGAATAACCGCCTGAGCCTTGTTGATAAAATCCTCTGCTTGATTTGGAATATGGCGATATTTATAGGCCATATCCAAATATTTACCCACTACTTTTTTCAACCCAATTTGGGCGTTTGTATTGCTTGGGTCTAGCTGAATAGCTGCCCTTAGTTTGCTTAAAGCATTTTGCCCAGGAGGGCTTGATAACCGCCAACCTTCCATATCATCATCAGCCATTTGGGTAAGTTTATCTGCTATATAACGTAGCCCCTCCATAGCTTCGCTATTATCAGGGTCAATTTGCAAAACCGCCTGATAGCGTTCAACCGCGTTTCGTCCTTTGGGAACTGTTAAGCGAGAGGCATCCAAATTAAGTTGCGCTCTATTTAGCAGATCACGAATTATGTGGTCGCTCTCTTGCTGGCTCCACTTCTGGTCACTAAGGGGTGGGGGTGGTTTTGCTGTCGGCTGTTGGAAAGGTGTTGTCTGAGTTTTTGGTGCATAAATTTGCTCTTCTGGGGTTTGGATATCCCTCTGTTTGGTTATAGGTTGTTCTACAGCAGCAGGAGTCGACATCTTTGGCAGGCTCATTCTTATAACCGTGTCAGCTTCAATGTTTATCTCCATCTCAATGGGGTAGAAACCTGCTTTTTCTAGTTTTAATTTATGTTCACCGCGACCAACTCTCCCAACGATAACTGGGGTGTTGCCAACAAACTCATTGTCCAACAAAACATTCACACCTTCTGGTTCTGTTTTTACCTCAAGTAAAGCGGTGAGTTTTTGAGGAATAACACTATTTATTCTACCATCTTGAGACTTGGGGATAGAATTAAATGGTGTTGGTACTGGTGTTGGTATAATTGTAGGTGTTGGAACTGGCGTTGGTATAATTGTAGGTGTTGGAACTGGTGTTGGTACAAATGCTGGTGTTGGTGCCGTTGCCTGTCTCTTGTGTATGGGAAGCTGGGGTGCAATTGCAAGGGTGGTTCGCTTCATTGCATGGGATGTGTCTTGAGAGATGTCACCTGTTTGATCTGAGATAAAATACCAGCTTAAGCCTACAGTTATCAATACTCCACCAACTACTTTTATTGCCAATGGTTGGGTGATTTCTGGCAAAAATGATAATGGCGCAACTCCTAAATCATCAACAAATTTCATACTTGTTGAATAACGCTCAGTTGGGGATTTTGCCATTGCTTGGGTAAGAGCTTTGTTACAGCGGTTTCCTACGTGGGGTATGGTAGGGGGAGTATAGTAGCTAATTGCATTCATCAAACCCTGAAAAGTACTCTGTTCAAATGGCATGTGACCTGCGATTATTTCATATAATATTACAGCAAAAGAGTAACGGTCGGCCTCTTGTGATGAAGGGGGGAAAAATTGCTCTGGAGCCATGTAACCGTAAAGATGTCTGGGGCTTTGTTGACCCTGTCGTAAAACTCTAATACGCATCTCTTTAGCTAGTACTTCTGGTACCATGCCAAAGTTTATTAGCTTTATCTGGCCATCTTTGGTTAACAGAATATTTTCGGGCCTTAAATTGCTGTGCATCATGGTTTTATTGATATAATCCAAGGCATCAGCAATTTTTCGTGCGATTATTATAGCCTCTTGTAAAGGGATTTTATGATCGGAAAAACTTAATCTATGGGTGACTAAATTTATTTCGTCTATAAACTCTTCAACAATAAAATATTGGCTAAAATATTGGTCAAATTCCAAAGCGAGCATTTTTACTATTGCCGGGTGGTCAAGATCTCTATGGAGCAGATAGTTGCGTTTTAAATAGGTCAGAGCTTTGTCATCATTGCTTATCTGTTGATGGATAGCTTTGACGATAACTGTCTGTTCCTGCTCCATATCTTTAGCCAAATAGACATTATCAAAAATAGCCATTTCAAGATGGGCTTTGATTAAATATCTTTCAGCAAGAATAGACCCAACTTCCATGGCCTATTTCCAATATGAGGAGAAAAAAGGTTTGTGGCAATTGAAGATAGGGTAGTGCTCTGCTTTTAAATTTGACTTACAGTCCATACACTTTGCCAGCAATAAATAATGTATCCTATTAGGGGATACATGTCCGGTGAGTTAAAAAATAACAGTTAGATTTTCTTTTAAATTAATGGGGACAACTGCCATGAAGATGCATAAAATAGGCCAGTCAAGTTACGCAAACTGTTTAAGTCAGGGTAGGGAGTTTTTGTGAACTAATTTTTCTCTGCAAAGAGTTGGTTGGGGGAAGTGATCGGTAATGGTAATTCTGGTATGGTGGTGGTAAACATAATATACTCTTAAACCTAGATTAGAGATCTTTGGCTGGTCTGTTTGCACCTAGATTAGAGA
>JADFYX010000262.1 GCA_015232795.1 Magnetococcales bacterium | reverse complement strand
AGGTTGCAAATGTTGCAGGTGAGCACGAGTTTATCTGTGGTGATGTTGGGGACCACAATATGGTGTTAAAGGCCATGGCAGGAGTGCAAGGTTGTTTCCATTTAGCAGCCATCGCCTCAGTTGAAAAGTCCAACCAAGATTGGTCTGGCAGCCACCAGTGTAACCAGACTGGCACTGTTAATATTTTTGATGCTGCTCGACAGAATCCCCCTATACCAGTTGTCTATGCCTCTTCTGCTGCGGTTTATGGAGATAATGAAAACATACCATTGGCTGAGAGTGAACCTATAGCTCCCCTTACCGCTTATGGTGCGGACAAGGCAGGGTCAGAACTACATGGCAGGGTTGCTACTTTGGTCCATGGTGTCCCAACTGTGGGTCTGCGGTTTTTTAATGTTTTTGGACCACGGCAAGATCCATCTTCTGCCTATTCTGGGGTTATCTCCATATTTTTAAACCGTACTTTGCAAGGCAAAGGGGTGACAATATTTGGTGATGGAGAGCAGACACGAGATTTTATCTATGTTGCAGATGTGGTTGCCCATCTTTTGGCCGCAATGAATTTAAAACCTACACAACCCCAAATCTTTAATGTCTGTACTGGCAGATCTATCTCTATAAAAAGTATGCTCGAACACATATTTACCATTACCGATAAAAAGGTTGCAGTAAGCTATAATCCCCCCCGTTCAGGTGATATCCGCGCTTCCGAAGGCAGACCCACTTTGGCAGTTAAAAATCTGGGAGTTAAAGCTCAGGTTGAATTTAAAAAGGGTTTGGCAGATCTAATAAAAACGCAAACTTCCGGGTAAAGTTAGGTTTATCTGGCATCTGCCATCAAAAGAGAGGTTATGCCGGGCTGGTCTGGACCCAATGCTGATTTTATGGAGGCTGCACCGTAGAGACGCAGCTGATAGATCATCCAACCTTGGATCACCCGTTTTATGTAGTGTCTGGTTTCTCCAATGGGAATGTTCTCAATGAAGGTTAACGGATCCTCTTCTTGGCGCTCTTTCCACCATCTGTCGGCTCTGGTTGGTCCAGCATTGTATGCGGTTAAAGCAAGAATAAGGTCGCCGTTATAGCGTTTTAGCATGCGTTTTATATATGCTTGTCCCACAGCTAAATTATAGGATGGAATTTTTAAGCGAAAGGAATTGGAAGGGAGCAGACCAGAGTCTTTGGCCTCTTGCCTTGCGGTGGATGGTAAAAGTTGTAAAAGACCGTGAGCATCGGCACTTGATCTAGCCCGGTAAAAAAAGAGACTCTCTTGTCTTGCCATGCCCCATATTAAAGATGGGTCTACCTGCCAACCCAAATAAGGTTGCCAGTTTGGTATCGGAAACAGCCCATCCCAATATTTATGTCCTCTATTTTTTAGCACTCTGGCACTTTTTAAAGTGTGGTTGGGAGCGTTAAAATGTTGTGCCAGACAGAGCTGATTGCTTATATCCAAACCGTGTATTTTAGTAAAACGTTTAATTTCCGGGCCGATATAATAGTTGCGTCCGGCATCACTAAACATACGCAGCGTGTCCATCTCATCCCGGTATTTTGGATCTTTCAGAGCTTGACAGGAGATTGTTTTATCTTTGGGTAGTGTAGGAATGTAGCCCTCACTCTCTTCCATGGCTAACAGCCCATAAAAGCTCTCAGGATAGGCCATAGCAATATCAAGCCATTTTTGTCGCTCCTTTTTAGGGGCGGTTTTGGCTGCCCAGTATGCTCCCTGACTACGACGATTGGGGCTTTTCCCTTCTAGGGCTAGTTGCATAAAATATTGCCGAGCCTGTTTTTTTAAACCACTTATATGGGCATACCAAGCTCCCAACCATAAGGAGTCTTCCAGCTTACCCCCCATCTCTTTAATATTTGGTTCCAGAAGTTTTACCGCTGTTTTTGTCTCTTCAAAAAGGGCAAATAACCTGGATAGACGATAGCGTTGATTTTGCCTACCATGAGGTGTGAGATATGTTCCCTCGACTCCCATTAAAAGTGCTTTGGCTTTATTGCGAAAACCGTGGCGACGCAGACCGTTAATTCGGGTTAGCCATAACTCTGGTGATTTAGCATCTTTTTTAGAGAGTTTTGTTAATAAATAGTCAAATTTTGCCTGGGAGTGTTTGGCTGCTTCTAAAGCTAGAAGATAGTTTCTCTTTTGGGGAGAAAGCCATTTTAAAACTTCGCCCATGGCTTTTTTGTCACTGTTGTTTAAAAAATATCTTGCCCGTTTTTCATGTTCAGCTACGGTCATTTTTTTAAGGTTGTCACTAGTTTTTCGCAAAATTGTGCGAGGAAACTGCACTCCTTGGGTATAGAGCTTACGCCAGATAGTGCGGGCCTCTTTACTGCGTTTGGCATCAAGAAGTAGTTGTAGATAACGGAGCTTGGCAACCTTGGTTCTAGGAGGATTGTTATCATACCAAGCAAGAGCATAGGTGTTTTTGCTGTTTTTTGTAATACGAGCCTCTAAAAAATTGCGAATACCAGAAGCTCGTGGATGGTTAGGCCACCGCTTTAAAAAATTTTTTAACCGTTTTATGGAAGCATCATATTTGGGATGATAGAGAAGCTCCATCTCTAGGTATGAGACTAAACGGTCATTGTTAGGCCAAAGGGAACGGTCCATTAAAGGTGAAATATTGCTATTATCGTCCAGCAAAGAGAACAGTTCTTTAAATTTAGCACCATCATCCGTCATAGCTTTCGCCATTTGGGGCATAAACCCCAGGCTAAATAGAAAGGCAAATATGATGATTCGTAGGACCATAGTGTATATAACCTAGTTGTTTTTACTTAATTTTGCTAGTTGATTGTTATAAATCAGTTAAAAAAGGGCATCAGCAAATTCACCGGGATCAAAAGGTTTTAAATCATCAATACCCTCTCCAACCCCGATAAATTTAACTGGCAGGCCAAATTGTTCGCTGAGACTGACAAGCACACCACCTTTGGCTGTTCCATCTAACTTGGTGATGATCAATCCGGTTAACTGTAAATCGTTATGAAAATGTTTAACTTGACTGATGGCGTTCTGCCCGGTTGTGGCATCCAAAACCATCAACACCTCATGGGGAGAGGATGCATCTTGTTGACCCAAAACCCGTTTTATCTTTTTAAGCTCTTCCATTAAATGGGACTTTGTATGCAAACGACCTGCGGTATCAGCCAGGAGGATATCCATGCCGCGTGCTTTGGCTGCTCCATGGGCATCAAATATAACCGAAGCACTATCGGCTTTTTCACCTTGGGCGATAACCGGACAGTTGGTGCGTCGTCCCCACTCTTGGAGTTGCTCAACAGCAGCAGCACGAAAGGTATCTCCTGCTGCCAGAATAACTTTTTTACCTTGAGAAGAATAATAAGAGGCCATTTTACCTATGGTGGTGGTTTTCCCTACCCCATTTACACCCACCACTAAAATAACCCTTGGTGGTGCAGTTTCAATATGTTCTAGAGTGTTTATTGCCAATAAACGGTCTCTAATAACCTCTTTTAATGTTATCCTGAAATCCTCTGCTGCATTCCCTTTGACCTTACGGAATCGCTCTCGGCTCTCCTCAATTATTGATATGGATGTGTCCAAGCCAAAGTCGGAGGTGATCATTAAATCTTCCAACTCTTCTAAAAGAGCGTCATCAACCGTACGGCCGGGGATAATAGCATCCAGCCCCTTGGTAAATTTGGCTCTGGTTTTACTCAAACCTGTCTTTAGCTGTTTGAAAAACGACATTTATTACTTCCTACTTAAACGATATAGTTGTGCGTCAAATTTTTAATCTATACCATTCGTTATGTTGGGATTGGGTGTTTATACCAGGATGTTACACCACAAATGGTCAGGTGTTAAAAAGGGCAGTGTTGTTGAGCATTGTTCTTACAGGGCTATGAACACCATCATACAAGCTGTGTCTGTATAATATGGAGTCTTTCACTGTAACATGA
>JADFYX010000261.1 GCA_015232795.1 Magnetococcales bacterium | reverse complement strand
CAAATAATACAAATAAACCTATAAAAAAAGTAAAACACACTATACTATTAGTAGATGATGAACCTGCACTGGTTGAGATTGGTGTAGCACGGTTGGAAAACATGGGATATACCGTAATATCTACAACTGACCCAAGAGAAGCCCTTGATAAGTTTAAACATAACCCCAGTTTATTTGATGGGGTAATTACAGATCAGGCAATGCCTTATATTACTGGTATAGATCTAGCAAAAAAAATGCTTGCAATAAGACCAGATATTGCCATTTTTCTCTGCACAGGTTTCAGTCAGACCGTAACCCTAAAAAAAGCCAAAAAGGTGGGTATCAGAGAAATGCTGATGAAACCCTTATCTATGAGAGATTTATCAACAGTTTTACAGAAAAATTTAAATGGGGGGTAGATATAAATGGCACATATTTTAGCAATAGATGATGACGTGCAATTTTTACAATACTTAGTTGAGATTTTAACCGAGGAAGGCCACTACGTTGAGCTAGCTACCGACGGCTCAAAAGGTATGACGCTGCTTACCCAAAAACCATTTGATATTCTTATCACCGATATTTTTATGCCAGTTAAAGATGGAATAGAGCTACTTCGCGATCTAAAAAAAACTAACATTGAAATAAAAATAATTGCCATATCTGGAGGAGGTCAAAATTATTCTCCAGATATGGCTCTATCTGTTGCAGAGATGTTGGGTACAAACAAAATACTTATAAAACCTTTTACCAAAATTGATCTTATAACAATTATCAATGAGATGTTGAAGAGTTAGAGCAAGTTTTTTAAAACTGCAAATTCAGCCTGTTATCAGTTGATTTTGTTATATTAACCTGATTACCACCGCTAATTTTTCCTGCTAACATGGCTTCAGCCAGGGGATCTTGCAGCAGGCGTTGAATTACTCTTTTTAAAGGTCGAGCACCAAACTCTGGATCAAACCCCTCATCCGCCAACAGAGACATGGCAGATTGATCAACAGTGATAGATATTTTATGCCCACTCAACAATTTACGCAGATGGTTTAGCTGAATCTCCACTATGGCATCCATGTTATCACGACTAAGAGATGAAAAAACTATAAAATCATCTAGCCGGTTGAGAAACTCAGGGCGGAAATATCTTCGTAGTACGCTCATCATATTGGTACGTACGGCATCTTTTGTTAAACCAGCAAATTCCTCTCTTTTTTCACTGCCTATGTTGGATGTCATAATCACAACTGTATTGCTGAAATCAACCGTTCTTCCCTGGCTATCAGTTAGTCGCCCATCATCCATCACCTGCAAAAGGAGATTTAAAACCTCTGGGTGGGCTTTTTCAATTTCATCCAACAGCACCACACTATAGGGATTGCGGCGAACTGCTTTGGTTAGTTGACCTCCTTCATCAAACCCCACATAACCGGGAGGTGCTCCTACTAGCCTTGCTACAGAATGTTTTTCCATATACTCAGACATATCCAAACGCACCATGGCGTGTTCATCATCAAACATAAACTCCGCCAACGCTTTGCTCAGTTCAGTTTTACCCACACCTGTTGGCCCTAAAAACAGAAAGCTGCCAATGGGACGGTTGGGATCTCCCAATCCAGCTCTGGCTCTGCGTACTGCTTTGGCAATAGACTCCAATGCTTCCGACTGTCCTATAACTCGCTTGGCTAGCCGATTCTCCATATCCAATAATTTGGCCCGCTCCCCTTCCAGCATTCGAGCAACAGGTATTCCCGTCCAGCGGGCAACAATTTTGGCAATATCTTGCTCACCAACCTCCTCTCTTAATATTCCATCTTCCCTGTTTTTACTATCCTCTAACAACTTATTTTCAAGTTGTGGAATCAAACCAAATTTCAACTCACCAGCCCGTGAATAATCCCCGTCTCTTTCTGCCTTGGTCATCTCCAACCGTGCTTTTTCCAGGTTCTCTTTTACCAAATTGAGGCTATCAATTGCCTCTTTCTCTTTTCGCCAACGCAGTGTAAGCCCATGTGATTTTTCTTTTAAGTCAGCTAGCTCTTTTTCAACATTTTGCAACCGCTCTTTTGCACCGCTATCTTTCTCTTTATTAAGGGCAACAGCCTCAATCTCCAATTGTAAAATTTTACGGTCTATATCATCAATTTCCTGGGGTTTGGATGTAACCTCCATACGAATACGCGCGGCAGCCTCATCCATTAAGTCTATGGCTTTATCCGGCAGAAAACGGTCTGTTATATAACGGTTTGACAATGTAACTGCTGCTATTACCGCCTCATCTTTAATTTGCACACCGTGGTGAATCTCATATTTATCTTTTATACCCCGTAAAATAGAGATTGCATCCTCTACCTGTGGCTCTGCAATGACAATTGGTTGAAAGCGTCGCTCTAGAGCTGCATCTTTTTCCACATGCTTGCGATACTCTTCAAGGGTTGTGGCTCCTACACAGTGTAGATCACCCCGGGCCAAGGCTGGTTTTAGCAGGTTTGATGCGTCCATTGCCCCATCTGTACGCCCAGCACCCACCAAGGTGTGCATTTCATCAATAAACAGCACAACTTTTCCTGCTGCTGCCTCCACCTCTCGCAACAGTGCTTTTAAACGTTCTTCAAATTCACCTCTATATTTTGCTCCGGCAATCAATGCCCCCATATCCAAGGCTGCAAAGCGCACATCCTTTAAGGAATCCGGCACATCTCCCCGCACAACTCGCAAGGCCAACCCCTCAATTATTGCGGTTTTGCCAACCCCCGGCTCTCCTATTAAAACCGGGTTGTTTTTTGTCCGCCGTGAGAGCACCTGCATGGTACGGCGGATCTCTTCATCTCTACCTATAACCGGGTCAAGTTTTCCTTCACGGGCAAGGGCTGTAAGATCACGGGCATACTTTTCCAAGGCTTGAAAACTTCCTTCTGGATCTGCTGTTGTTATCCTCTGCCCTCCCCTTATAGTCTGGATGGTCTCAACCATTTTTTGATAGTTTGCTCCAGAATAATTTAAAATCCGCGCAACAGCACCTTCACTTTCCCGGCTCATAGCAAGCAAAAAATGTTCTGTAGAAATAAAGGTATCACGCATATCAGAAGCAATTTTTTCAGCATCAGCCCAGATACCCTGCATACGCCGGGAAAAGACAACCTGATTGGCTCCGCTGCCCCCGACTTTAACAAAGCGTTCCAACTCCTGATTTAATTCACCAACCATGCGCTCAACAACAACTCCCATTTTTTCCAGTATGGGGCGCACCAATCCCTCACCTTGTTCTAAGAGAGCAACCATAAGATGCTCGGGCTCTAGCTGTTGGTGTTTTCTTGCTGCTGCGACACCAATTGAGTGTTGTATTGCCTCACGGGATTTTGAGGTTAGTTTTTCTTCTTGCATTTTATTCTCCACTACTAATTTTATTTATCAATATCAATCCGTCTTATTTGCAGATAGGGATTGTATGGAGATAATACAAGGTTAAACAAAATTTATATTTGTACTCGACCTCCCAAATCAATACGGTTTATTGCTACACTTCCAAAACTCAAAAATTTTGCTAAAATAACCTGATGAGGATAGGAATAGATTTAGGAGGGACAAAAATTGAGGCCGTTGTACTGGATGATAATGGGGATATCCAGAATAGGCTGCGTGTAGCCACACCCCAAACAGATTATCTTGCCACTGTACTGGCTATTAAAGAGCTGGTTTCAATAATTGAAGCAGAGTTGGCAAATGGTAGTTTTTGTTCTGTTGGTGTTGGTATTCCTGGAGCTATATCTCAAGCTACGGGTAAAATAAAAAATGCCAATTCTGTCTGCCTTATTGGTCAAAATTTAAAAGCCGACTTAACCGCTGCTCTCAATCGTCCTATTCGTCTGGCTAACGATGCCGACTGTTTTGCACTATCAGAAGCAACAGATGGCGCAGCCAAGGGAAAACCGCTAGTTTTTGGGGTAATTCTCGGAACCGGCGTGG
>JADFYX010000260.1 GCA_015232795.1 Magnetococcales bacterium | reverse complement strand
TTCAAGAACAATGGGAACGGCAATACGGAAAAGAATAAGAGCTATTCCTCCTAAAACAAACACACCAGCGGACACTATTAAAATGGGCATTATATCAACCACAGCCCCTTTGGTTAACAGGTCTCTTGCACCCATTAACAATGGAGTAACCGGGTTGTACTGCACCAACAAAGAGTACGGCCAGCCAGTTGGTGGGGGGTAGACGATAGGGGTGAGAAAAAAGGCAATGCGCAAAAAATAGCCGACGCTCTCCCCAACATCTTTATAGAGTGCTCCTAGGGGCACTAACAGCACTCCGATAACGGTTCCCATAAGAATTAAGACGATAACAATGGGTAGTGCTAACAAAGCAGCCCAGGTAAATTCAAGATCAAAAAAAATAAAAGCACCACATGCGACTAAAGCCTGCAAAGCAAAAAAGAACAATGATTGCCAGATGCTGGAGAGAATAGGTGCTTCACGGGGCATGTTGATTTTAATCATTATGGGGGTGCAAGCTTCAAACTGCTTGAGAGGATTTACGACACTTTCGGCAAACACCTGCCACAACAGGGTGCCAAACATTACGTATATGGGATAGGGAATATCGGTCTGGGTAATATTGAGAATTTTGCGTTCGTTTAGCACGATAAAAATTAGTGTAGTGACTATGGGTGGTACAATAACCCAGACCACTCCCAAGACAGATTGCCGATATTTTTGGCGGATATCCCGTAGGAAAAGCTGCCAAGCCAAATCCCGTGATGCCAGCATACCTGCCATAATGGAGAGAATCATCTGCCAAGGATGCGCAAGCTTTGCCTGTGCAGAGTAGTGGGCAACTTTAAGGGAGTGATCAGAATGGGATGACAAGATGGGGTTCCCTATTATTATTATAAACTGATAGATTCTATATAGAATTGCCATTTATAGTGATTATTGTCAATAGTTACCTATATTTGTATACTATAATTATCTGTTAAACCTATTGAGTGAGGCCCACGATGCAAGCGTTGGTAATTGATAATGGAGTGCATTTTGACAGTGGCTTTGCAAGGCCAGTGATTAAGCCGGGTGAGGCTTTGATAAAAACCGTTTTGGCGGGTATTTGTGCTACAGATTTAGAACTTTTACATGGTTATGCTAATTTTCAGGGTGTTCCTGGACATGAGTTTGTCGGTGTGGTGGAAGTGGCTGACAATCCGTCGCTTATTGGGCAACGGGTGGTTGGGGAGATTAACTGCCCGTGTAAATCTTGTGCTACTTGTCTTAGGGGTGATACTAACCACTGTCCCAACCGTTTGGCCTTGGGTATTCGCCATAAAAACGGAGTTTTTGCTGATTATTTCACCTTGCCACAGGCAAACCTCCATATAGTTCCTGCTGGCATTAGTGATAGACAAGCTGTATTTACCGAACCGTTAGCTGCTGCTTTGGAAATTTTGGAGCAGGTTCATATTGCTCCGGGCGATACGGTAGTGGTTTTAGGTGATGGAAGGTTGGGTATCTTAATAGCTCAAGTTTTGGCTTTAACAGGGTGCGATCTTGTTGTGGTTGGTCGACATCCTTCTAAATGGGGTTTGTTATTAAATAAATCTATAAAAGTCTGTTTAGCCAAAGATTTAGAAGAGGGGTATTTGGCTAAGGTGGTTGTGGAGTGTAGTGGTAGCAGTGGAGGGTTTACGCAGGCAAGAAAACTTGTTCAGCCTAAGGGTTATTTGGTTTTAAAGAGCACATTTAATAGTGATACTTTGGTGGATTTATCATCATTGGTTGTGGATGAAATCAGTGTGATTGGCTCTAGGTGTGGTCCTTTTAGTACAGCGTTACGGCTGTTGGCATCTGGCAATGTGGAGGTAGAGGAGATGATAGGGGGAGAATTTCATTTAAAAAATGGGGTAGAAGCTTTTAAAAAAGCAAAAGAAAAAGGTGTGGTAAAAATTTTGCTAAAACCATGAATAAAAAAGCCCCCAGCTCTGCTTTTGTTATGCCTTTAACTAATGGGGGTGCAGGGGAATAATTTCCCTGCTGGGTTTGGGCGAAGCCCAAGGTTTTGCAGTTGCTGTAAAGCCGGATTTATCAAGGGCTTTTTTTTGCGCCTTTTAAAAAAAAGCCCCCGGCTAGCTTCTTAATTGTCACTCAAACAAAAACCGTCTTTTTGGTTTTTGTTTGAGTGACAACGCTATCTGCCTGCTATGGGTTGGATAAAAATATATAGCTTAATTTGTGCTTTAAATTGGCTTAAAAAGTTATCCGACCCATGGTAGGCAAAGGACATTCCCAATACAAAAAACCCCAAAAGGACGAAGTTTTTTGTATTGGGAATTAATATACTAGCCGGGACTTTTTTTCTGCGAAAAAAAGCCTGAATAAATCCGGCTTTACAGCAAAACCTTGGGCTTTGCCCAAACCCACTAGGGGAATAATCCCCCTAGGACCCTTGATAATTTTTTTGTTTCTTTGGCCCTCAACAACTACAGAGCATCAACCCCCACCTGTATAGCCTTACGTAACTCCTCCGCTGCCGCAGCAATCTCAACCCTTGCTAAATCCCCCCAATTTGCCCCATTTAACGCCTTGGCATCAAAAGGATACATAACCCCACGAGAAGAGGCAGCATATGCACCAACTCCTCCCCTGCCAGATGCCGCAGTTATTGCATCCAATGAACCACCTTGCGCCCCAATTCCAGGCATTAAAATAAGCGCATTAGGTGCAATAGAACGTAAATTTGCCGAAAATTCAGGATATGTAGCTCCAACAACCATACCGATATTAGAATAACCAGAACTACCAATCACCTGCAAACCCCACTCATGGGTCAATGCCGCCATCTTCTCTGCGACCGATTCACCAGTAGCTAAAGGAAGATCCTGCAAATCTCCCGAAGATGGATTAGATGTTTTTACTAAAATAAAAAGACCAGCATCACAATTTTCCTTTATAAAAGGATCAATGCCATCAACTCCCAAATAACCATTTATGGTAATAGCGTCGGATTGCCAAAGGTTGGGTGTGTTAAATATCGGATGCTTTGCGCCAATCCAAGCCTTCGCATAAGCCCCCGCTGTATGGGCTATATCATTACGCTTGGCATCGATAATGGTTAAAAGACCCCTTTCCCGCAGAAAACTAACCGTCAACTGCAAAGCCTTAACACCAGCCAAGCCATACTGCTCATAAAACGCAGCCTGAGGTTTATATGCTACAGCACAATCTTGTGTTGATTCAATAATCACCCGATTAAAAGCAAAAACCGTCTCACACAACATATCGTCCGTAGGCTCATTACGCAGTTGAGCCTGTAGATATTCTGGAAACTGCGCCAAATTAGGGTCTAAACCAACAATCACCCGTGATCTGTTTTTCTTAGCCCGTTCAATTATTCGATCTGCAAACGCATTCATTTTTTTGCCTTATTTCATGGGGAGCTGCCCCAAATCCTACTGGATGGAAACTAGTCCATTCCTAGTAAAAAAAACTAAAATTACAAAAGCAGCCCAAATATTTAATGACTAGATAATATTAAGATATAGTTTGCCCGCTCTTTAATGGCCCAATCTCAACAAATAACCAGTAGACTGGCCTTTCAAGAGTGCCATTAATTCGATCAATTACGGCTTTAATCGGAAAACCAAGGTTCAACCATCTATGGAACCCATTAGTTAGAACCCTGTTTACATGACCAATTAGTTTACCACTTGCAATTATTTCTATTGCAAGAGGATCATATTTATTTTCTGGATTTGCAACAAATTCGACTCTCTCCCCAACATCAAGTCCTCTCATTGACATACCTTCATTATGACGAAAACCAGCAATTTCTGTTAAAAATTCGCAGGGACCATCCCACTCTTCAAAATCTGGAACAATATAAAAACCGTCTCCAGGTAGTTTTGCCTCAGCATATCCCAGGAGTGAAAAATTTGAGATAGAGCTTGCTACCTCTTTGGGTAACCTACGGTGTTCAAGAA
>JADFYX010000025.1 GCA_015232795.1 Magnetococcales bacterium | reverse complement strand
TCCTGCTCTCGCACCTCACCGATTAATATAACATCTGGGGCCTGGCGCAGAGTATTTTTAAGGGCCTCCTCCCAACCGGCGGTATCTACACCGACCTCCCGTTGGGTAATCATGCAGTTGATGTGGGGATGAACATACTCTATAGGATCTTCAATGGTGATAATATGACCATGTGTTTGTTGATTTCGCACACCCAACATAGCTGCCAGGGTGGTAGATTTACCAGAGCCTGTACCGCCAACCACCAAAACCAACCCGGTTTTACTCAGCACCACATCTTTTAAAATTGGGGGTAGGTTCATCTTGTCAAAATCGGGAATATCGGTGGTGATAGTTCTTAACACCATACCGGAGTGACCCTGTTGTACAAAGGCATTTACCCTAAACCGCCCTACCCCTTTGGGGTTGATGGCAAAGTTACACTCACGGGTTGCGTCAAACTCTTTTACCTGGCGGTCGTTCATAATTGCCCGTACCAACATGCTGGTATCAGCAGGGGCCAACGGCTGTTTTGTCAATGGGGTCATTTTTCCATCTAGCTTGGCAGCAGGGGGATAGTTGGCGGTAATAAACAGATCCGATCCACCCTTGGATTTCATCCCTGTTAAGGCATCCAACATAAATTTAATTGCTTGATCACGTTCCATAACACCCCCCAAACTTTAAAATTAACAGCTAGTTGACCCATATAATAGATTAATTTTTACTATAATGATAGCGACACTGATGAACTATTATACTGTTTTTACATGTCAATCAAAAAAAGAGAAGAGCACCCCTCCTCAAAAAGCTTTCTATTATGTTATTATAGCAAGTCAGGTTGAGTTTCTTGCTTAGAGGGAAGATATTTAAAAATGAAAAATAGATGGTCAAAAAGTGCAGCAGCCAAGTTTGCTGATAAACACTCCAACAGTGTTAATAAAGATATTGCTTTGCGTCTTTACAGCAGCCATTTACTTGGAAAAGAGCCAGCATTGGTGTTACATGGTGGTGGTAACTGCTCGGTAAAAAGCAGTTATAAAAATATTTTAGATAAACAGGTTGCAGCTATATTTATTAAAGCTTCTGGTCATGATTTAGCAGACCTCAGCAGTGAAGGCTTGCCGGGTTTACACTTAAAAAGATTAAAAGAGCTACAGACTCTCGCCACCCTTGACGATGCCCAGATGGTTAATCAAATTCGTTGCAACCTTTTTGATTCCCAAGCCCCCACTCCATCAATTGAAGCCCTGCTCCACACATTTTTACCAGCCAAATATATCGACCATAGCCATGCCGACGCTATTTTAACCCTGAGCAATCAAGAAAATGGTAAAGAGCAGCTAAAAAAAGCCATTGGTGATGAGGTTATTATCCTCCCCTATATCCACCCTGGCTTCAGCTTGGCAAAAGCGGTGGCAGAAGCTTTTGCTAAAAAACCAGATACCAACGGTATGATCCTCATGCAACACGGTCTTATAACATGGGGGAATGATGCCTTAACAGCCTATACCAACCATATTGAAATCGTCACTCGCGCCGAGGTGTTTATTCATAACAGGATAAAGCGCAAAACAGCAAACAAGAGCGTTAACATTGAAACCGCAAAAAAACAGTATCGGGATTTGGCTCCTCAACTTCGAGGAAAATTAGCCGTAGCCAGCAACAATCCAGACAACCCTTACAAACGATTTATACTCTCTTCCATTATTGACAATGAAAGCTTAAACATAATAGCCCATGAAAAAGGTGAGATGAGAGTTATTTCCCCTCCCCTTACCTCTGACCATCTAATACGCAGCAAACACCTGCCAGTTTGGATTGCCGACCAAAAGCAGATTACCCCGGCTATTGCTGACTTTAAAAAGTCCTATTTAAAATATTTTAAAAAACACAGCAATAAAAAACAGGTTCCATATGACAGCTCCCCACGGGTGGCCTATATACCAGGGGTGGGTGTGGTGTGTGCCGGAGCAGATGTTGTGCAGGCCAATATAGTTAGGGATATAACCAAGCAGACACTACAGGTGAAAAACAACATTGCTGCTATGGGTGAAAAATATTCCGGGCTTAGTGAGGCAGATATGTTTGCCATGGAGTATTATCCCCTGCAACAGGCCAAGCTTGCCAAAGAACACCCCCCTCCTCTGGCTGGTTCAATAGGCATGGTTACAGGTGCTGCCGGAGCCATAGGAGCAGGAATTTGCCGGGAGCTTTTAGCAAACGGCTGCCATGTTGCTGCAACAGACCTACCCGGACCCAACCTTGACTCCTTGGTAGCAGACTTAAACAAACAGTACCCAGACCGGATTATTGCCGTGGCCATGGATGTCACAAGCCCCGAGGCAGTAAAAGAGGGGTTGGGACAGATTGTTGATATTTGGGGTGGTCTTGATATAGCCATAATAAATGCAGGCCTTGCCCATGTTTGCTCATTGAATGAGATGAAAACTGAAGATTTCAACCGTTTGCAGAGGGTCAACATAGAAGGCACACTGAACGTTTTGTCAGCAACGGGCCGTATACTAAAACAACAGGGAACCGGCGGCGATATTATTTTAATATCCACCAAAAATGTTTTTGCTCCTGGGGCTAACTTTGGAGCCTATAGCGCAACCAAAGCTGCTGCCCACCAACTTGCCAGGATAGCCAGCTTAGAGATGGCGGCTGATGATGTGCGAGTTAATATGGTGGCACCTGATGCGGTTTTCTCAGAAGGCAAACGTAAATCTGGCCTATGGGCTGAGGTTGGGCCAGACCGTATGAAGGCCCGTGGATTAGATGAGGCAGGTCTTGAGGCCTATTATCAAAACCGCAACCTTTTAAAAGCCGCAGTTACAGCCAAACATGTAGCCAATGCGGTACTATATTTTGTCACCAGGCAAAGCCCCACTACAGGTGCGACAATACCTGTTGATGGTGGCTTGCCAGATGCAACACCCCGATAGGATATAAAATGCTGCCTAAACATCCTGATGCACGGCGTTTTGGGGACGCAAAACTGTTTTACAACCTTACCAGCTTTAAAGAGTTGGAAGAGCGACTCACTGCGTTAAACCTAGATTCGGCAGGTGTAAACACACACCCAATCCAATCTATAGATTCACCGGAAACTTTTGGTGATAATATTGTTAATCTCTATAAGACGGAATACCAGCATGATTCACCAGTAAAAACGGTAGATGCCACAACACCTGAACTTCCAGATGGCAAACCCGGTTTAAATGCGGTTAATGACATAAATTCCGCTTTTGGAGTGTTTGTAGAAGGTCTGCTTGCTACTCGCTCTTTTTACCAAGCAACAGAGGTTCTGCCTACTCTTGCGTTAACAACAGAGATAAGTAAACGGTTTTCACTGCCCCAAAAATTAGTCGAGGCCCACGGTTATTTTAAAACCAGCAGTGGGGAGACACACCCCTATGCAGTTTATTATTGCCCCAATCGCCAAGAGCTATCCCGTGAGCAACTTACTGAGTTTCAAAATCTCATAAAACACAGTGAGCAACCCCTGCTTATCAGCAACACAAAAAATCTGCCAAAAGCACTCCAAAAAGAAGATGGTTTTCACCGTATTTTGGCCCCAGATCTAGACCGTCTCTCCCCGGCAGATTTTACCAACTTTAACCGTTGGCTAAAAGGTGGGGGCATACTCCCCACTCGCAACGCCCCATCGCCGTCACAAAGTGAAGCCTTAAACATTGTCAAAGCTCTGCCTTTTGCCAGGGCTGTGTTGGTTCCACCATTGGGTGGTGACATGTTACAGACCGCCCGGCTTTTGTTGGAGAATATTGGCAACCAACATACCGGGTTGCTTATTCTGCCAAGCCTAAACCATATAAAAGATTTTATCCAACATTGGCAAAAACAGACCTCATGGTTAACAATTGCCCCACTGGTTTTTAGCAACCAACCTTCAAAACTAAAGCAGAGTGATTTCAACCATCCAATCACAACAACAACGGGTGGGTTAAAGCAGTTCATCTATATGCGTCTGCAAGGCGGGATAAAAATCATCTTGGCAACGGCAGATATTCTACCCATATTGCAACGCTCAATTTTGGGCTGCCCACCCATTGATCTAGCTTTGATAATGGAGGCACACCGCCTTGTCACACCCCAGCAAGAAAAACTACGCGCAGCCATTTTAGATGGTGATTTACCTATAAAAAAGCTCTATTTTTTAACAGTTACACCACAGCGTTTAGATGCTCTTAAACCCAACAAAGAGGGAGAGCTAAAAGCTATATTCAGCCTTGATGACGAGGAGCTTTATGGGCCTGTAGTTCACTTGGGAAATTTGGCAGATGGCATACGAAAAAAGAGCATTCGGCCGTGGAAATTTCTTTTAGCAATTATCAGCGAACAAGAGAACCATCTAGATGCAATTAGCCTTTGTCTTCAGGAAAAACCGGAAATTTGCCATATACATACACGTCATGAAAAACCTGTTTTAGCCAGAGAATTTTCTGATACTTTGGTAAACAACCCTCCAGCTACTCTGTCCCATTTTAAACCATGTTATGTAGACGGTCTGAAAACCGCTGCCGAGGTGGATGAGCAGCTTGTCTCTTATCTGGAAAGCGACCACGCTATACTTAGTCTAGCAGCAACTCCTGAATCTGGTTTTAATCAATATCCGGCTGATATGACCTTCCTTATAAACGGCAATAAAAAAGAAGAGGCAACCGCCTTTGAGCCTGTTTTGACAAAAATAGCAGGAGATAACAGTGGTTACATTGCTGTGGCAATCTCTAAAACTGACAGTGGAGAGTGTATAGACAGCCTTAACAGTTGTGACGATTTATGGGCAAGCTTGCAGTTATTCAACGAGCAAGACAGTAAATTTGCCGAAGAGATAAGGACCATACGCATAAACTTTGGTCGCACCGGACACTGGGAGTTAGAACCCCTTAATGAGTGGCTGGAGATAATCACAAACAGGGAAATGGAAAACAGCATTAACAGGGATGATATTTTAATCCACTGTGTTAAAAGGTTGAGCAACTTATGGGATGAAAATTTTGGTCAACTCCTGGCCTTCAAAGATAAACACAACCATTGTGAAGTTCCTCAACGTATGACCGACAACCCCCAGTTGAGCCAGTGGGTGGAGCAACAACGTAAAAACCAGGAAAAAGGGACTCTGCTTAAAGCAAGATTTCAGGAACTCTCCCATCAAGGTTTTATTTGGGAAACAAAAAAAACTGCCTGGGAGAGAATGTATAAAAATTTAGTAGCCTATAAAAGCCAACACAGCCATTGCAAAGTTCCAAAAGGTTGGCCTGACAACCCGGAGCTTGCTGATTGGGTAAGCAGACAACGACGAGAGAAACAGAGTGGTCGTCTTGAACAAGAGTGGGAGGAAAAATTAAACGCACTGGGTTTTGTCTGGGATCTGGAAGTTGATGCCTGGGAGAGCGGATTTAAAGCTTTTAAAAAGTTTTCTCAAATACATGGTCACGGGCAAGTTCCTGCAAACTATCCCCACGACCCAAAGCTTGGAGAGTGGGCAGAGTTGCAACGACGCAACGATAAAAAAGGTACTCTATCTGCTGAGCGAGAAGAACGTTTAAATAGCCTGGGGTTTGTCTGGAATTTAGAAGTAGCTGCTTGGGAAGAGCGGTTTGGGCTTTTCGAGAGGTTTAAAATGATAAACGGCCATGGCAAAGTACCAGACAGTGATCCACAAATGCCAAAGCTTGCCGAATGGGCCAAAACCCAACGACGAGATAAAAACCTCGGCAAACTTGCTCCCATAAGAGAAGAAAGACTAGAAATTGCAGGCTTTGTCTGGGACTTAGAGCAGACCCACTGGGACGAAATGTTTGGGCTGTTAAAAGAGTACAAGCTGCAAAACAGCCACTGCACCTTGCCAGACAGAGGTCTTGAGAAAGGCTCGGCAATGGAAACCTTAAGCTTATGGAGCCAGGAACAGCGCAGTTTACGCAGGCGAAACCGCCTCCATCCAAACAGAATCCACCGCCTTACCGCTTTGGGTTTTGCCTGGGATCTTAAAATTGCCGCTTGGGAGCAGAGTTTTGCCGATTTTAAATTTTTTAAACTGTGCTGTGGTCATGGCAAACTTCCCGATCTATATTCAGCAAAACCCAAACTTGGTCAATGGGCTAAGACACTGCGCCGTGAGTTGAAATCAGGCATTATAGATAAAGATAGAAAGGCGCGTGTGGATGAGGCCGGTTTTGTCTGGGATCTTGAACAAGCCGCATGGGATGAACAGTTTGCCAACCTTGTTAAATTTTATAAAAAAGAGGGCCATTTCAGCCTGCCACCAAACCTAAGAACAACTCCAGAACTTCCTAGCTGGGTGAAAAAGCAACGGCTACTTAAAACTAAAAATATACTTAAAAAAGATCGCCAAAACAGATTGGAAAAAATCTATTTTATTTGGGATGCCAAAGAGGCAGCCTGGGAGGAGATGTTCACAGCACTTAGCAACTTTACCAGAAGTCGCAACCACTGTATTGTTCCGGCAAAATGGCCAGAAAACCCACGTTTGGCCCAATGGGTAAATAATCTGCGTAAGGATTTTAAAAAAGGTATTTTGCCCCAAGAACATCAGGATAGATTGGCAAAACTAGGATTTTTATGGGATGCCAAAGCTATATTTTGGGAAGAGATGTTTGTCGCTTTAACAGAATATCGGGATCAACATGGAGACTGCTTGGTCCCAGAGAGCTACACCCAAAACAGTGAATTGGGCTGGTGGGTTGCCACCCAAAGAAAAGCTAAAATATCTGGTCAGCTAGATCTACCCAGAATTCAGAGACTAGATGCTCTGGGATTTATCTGGGATATTGCCGAGGCCAACTGGCTGGATATGTATCGCCAACTATTTCTTTTTGCCCATGAAAAAGGTCACTGCTTGGTTTCAAAATCCCACCCTGCAACAATGCTGCTCTCTGCATGGTGCGATGCTCAAAGAAAAGCCAAAGCAAAAAACAGCCTCTCCCAAGACCAAATTAACCGCTTATCAGAACTAAATTTTATCTGGGAACAAAAACAGGTTATTGTAGAGGAGATGATGATCGTCCTAAAGGCCTTTAAAGAAGAACATGGCCACTGTAATGTGCCCACCCAAGGCTCTAAATATTCCCAGCTTGGTCTGTGGTTACAGTTTCAAAGGCAGTCATACAAAAAAGGCGAGTTAGACCCACTACGCCAGCAAAAACTTGAAGAGATGGGGTTTGAACTATAATGGCAAGAACCGACAAAAACACACCGACAACGGTGCGCTTTTATCAACTAGGGATCTCCACCCTGGAATCTGCCATTACCACAATTTTAAACAAAGCCTGGGGCCAAGGCATAAGATCCACCCTCCTAACCCCCGGCCCCGACCCTAGCAGATACTGGGATAACCAACTATGGTATTCACCAGCAGATTCCTTCCTACCCCACGGCACGGATACCAGCCCTGACCCAGAGCTACAACCATTGTTAATTGCATCCCAACCAACAGACAAAAACGGTGCCACCCTTATAGTACTATCAACCCCCCACCTAATCCCAAACCCCATGCAGTTTGACATGGTAGTAGACTTCGTAGACGGCAGCAACCCCGACGCCCTAACCGCCAGCAGAACCCGCTATAAACAGTATATGGAGCTAGGTTGTAATATGGAGTATTGGATACAGGGTCAGGACAATAAATGGAGCTTGAAGAGTAAGTCTGATGCTAAAGGGTAGTAGCCAATCAAAGAATTATTGGATAAACCCATGATAAATGCTAGTATGTTTTCCAAGGAGATTTATCTATGTCGTCGATAACATTTGATACACTAGCATTTGCCGAAGAGTTAAAAGCTGCCGGGGTTTCCGAAGAGCAGGCTAAGGCTCAGTCTCGCGCCCTTCACAAAGTCTTGGAAGCAAAGGATCTGGCGACCAAGCAAGATCTGAAAGAGCTTGAATTAGAATTTAAGGCGGAATTTAGCGAAGTTCGGGGCGAACTCAAACTCATCAAATGGATGCTGGTACTGGTCATTGCCGTTACTGTTATTCCCATTCTAAAATCACTATTAAACTAATATTATTAATATTCTATTGATAGTCTCTTAATTCAGCTTTTAGAGATACTGAAATGTGCTGCTCGCTCTCGCAATAAAGCATCAGGGCAACTACTGACCCCCTATAAAAACACAATAAATACAATTAAATACCTGACACCTGTCACTCTAATTAAATATCCGTTAATTAATGCAGCAAGTTTCTCGGTTTCAACCGGAAACAGGCCCTTTTCTTTTGCCTCAAGGATTACAATCTCCACCACTTCACCATTTACCCCATAACTGATACTCACATTCCAGTTTTGAGAAACATCCTTTATTGAGGGGTTGTCGCTCAAACGAATAACTAATATGTCATCTTTGGGGTAATATATTGTCTTCATTGCTCTTCCTCTTGCCAATGAGTCATTATGGTTTTTATGACTAAGACATTTTCAACAACTGCTGCTGCGTATACCAGATTACCCTCCCTGACCGGAAAAAATGGGATAACCACATGTGACGTTCATCTTTCTTCTTAATATTACCTTTTTCTAGCAACTCTATTAATTCAACTTCTGTTATGCCCCTGTCTTGCATTCTTATTATTGAGTGGTTGGTTAATATTACCTGTTTTCCAAATCTTGGGCTAAACAAATCTATTATTTATCGGCCTTTTTTTTAAAAAAACTCATGCCTTTAACCAAATCTATAGATTATATGTATACAACTTAGTATATACAATGCAAAACTTAGTTCCATAGATATTGTTCAACTGAACAAAATGGACCTGGATATTTATCCATCCAGGCCCAAATCTATAGATTGCCTGTTTACAATGAGCTACACACCGCCCTAATAACCCCTTCCAAAGCTGAAGTTGTTGTGTTGGCGTGTAGACCAACGCCGAAACATGGCTGTTTGTTGTTGGCTGTCATGGCTACATATGTTACTGCTTTGGCATCTCGGCCCTCTCCTACTCCGTGTTGTTCAAAAGAGTTTATTTTAATGTTGATATCCAACACCCTCTCCAATACTGCTACAAACGCACTTACCGGACCGCTGCCCTTCTCTACAAACTCTATTTCATCCTTGCCATGACGCAACTTACCAATTAAACGGCAGACACTCTCTTGGTTGGCTATAGGATGGTTTTCATATGAGAGCAACTCCACCTCTTTAATTGGGGTTAGGTAATATTTTGTAAATGCCTCGTATATCTCTTGGGGCTGTAGCTCCCGGCCTGATTGGTCAGCCATTTTTTGTACTGTTTGGCTAAAATCTTTAACAAGATTTTTTGGTAAACGTAGGCCAAATTTCTCTTCCAAAACAAAAGCTACACCACCTTTTCCCGATTGGCTGTTGATACGGATGAACGTCTCATATTGTCTGCCTAAATGGTCTGGGTTGATGGGTAGATATGGAACCGACCAACCAGTTGCACCGGAATCTTTTAACGCCCGCAGACCTTTTTGAATGGCATCCTGGTGGGAACCGGAAAAAGCTGTAAACACCAACTCGCCACTGTATGGATGCCGGGGATGAACTGTTAAACCCGAACAGCTCTCAAAGGTATCGACAATCTCTTGGATATTGGAAAGATCCAACTTGGGATCGACCCCTTGGGAGAAAAGGTTTAGGGCTAGGGTCACCAAATCAACATTACCAGTGCGCTCTCCATTGCCGAACAACGTCCCCTCCACACGCTTTGCACCTGCCATCATACCCAACTCAGCAGCAGCAACAGCGCATCCTCTATCGTTGTGGGGATGAAGGCTGATTATGGCTGATTGAGAATTTTGTAAATTACGACAAAACCACTCTATTTGGTCTGCATGAACATTTGGTGTAGCCGACTCTACCGTTGCCGGAAGATTAAGAATAACAGGGTTATCCACACTCGCTCCCCAAACGTCCATAACTGCTTGGCATATAGCAACGGAAAAATCCAGCTCAGTGTTGCTGAAACTCTCCGGTGAATATTGCAAACGGATTTCAGTGTCACACTCACTAGCCAATTTTTTGATTAAGCCCACACCCGCAACAGCCAAATCGATGACCTCTTGTTTCCCCATGCCAAACACTACCTCCCTCTGCAAGGGTGAGGTGGAGTTATAAAGATGCACAATAGCCCGTTTTGCCCCATTAATAGCCTCAAAGGATCGATGAATGAGATGCTCACGGGATTGGGTCAACAATTGAATTGTTACATCATCTGGAATTAAATTCTCTGCAATCAACTGCCGAGTAAAGGCAAAATCATCCTGGGAGGCAGCAGGAAAACCAACCTCAATCTCTTTAAAGCCGATATCAACAAGCTGATTAAAAAGACGCAATTTACGTTCGGGGTCCATGGGATTAATCAACGCTTGGTTGCCATCACGAAGATCCACAGCACACCAGATGGGAGCTTTATCAATAACTTTATCGGGCCATTTGCGGTCTGGTAATGATACTGGAGCAAATGGGGTGTAGTGATGGTGGGGCATGGTTTTCATTTATTTCTCCTACTTGATATCTATAAAACCCAGACGCAAGCTTGCAATTGTCTTGTCTGGTTTAGTTTGTCATTGTAATATGTGCGTTTGTTGTGGCCCTAAAGCCATGAGGTACTTCTTAAGATAGATGCCCCAACGGCAGCAGATTTAGGGCAAGAGGAAGTATGGCAAGTAAGTTATGCTTAAAAAAAATGATCTCCCCGCTTATGGGGCTATGGCATTTAATGTTAGCCACTTGGGATATGGTCCAAAACAGTGTTAATATAATAGCTACATTCACAGGCTAGCAAAATTGATGCCTGCTGGTAAAGAGATTTCGACAATAATCTTTAAGGAAAATAAAATGAGCAAAGCAAAATTGGCCGTTTGTTGGCACTGTCAAGCACCATTGCCAAGCGATATAGGTCGCAGCACTGTCTGTGCTGGCTGCCAACAAGATGTGCGGATTTGTCGTAACTGCCGATTTTTTGATGCCCACTCTTATAACGAGTGCCATGAAAGCCAAGCCGAACGAGTAGTAGATAAAGAGAAGGCTACTTTTTGCGACTATTTCTCCACCTCCAGCAAAAAAAGTGTCCACTCCTTTGCCAAACAACCAAACAAACACAAAAGCCCCAGCAAATCAGATGCCCTAAAAGCAGCAGAGGCTCTGTTTAAATAAACCCACAGGACAACCCATGAGCAGTGCACAAGAGAGAAGCTTTCAATGTTATCAGGTTGGTGGCTCGGTTCGTGATACTATTTTGGGGATTGATAGCCAAGATCGTGATTGGGTGGTGGTTGGTCAAAAGCCAGAAACACTCCTTGCTTTGGGTTATAAACAGGTAGGTGCGGATTTTCCGGTCTTTCTCCACCCAGTTTCAAAAGAGGAGTATGCTCTGGCTCGCACCGAGAGAAAAACCGGGCCGGGCTACCGGGGATTTAAAGTTCAGTTTGGGGTTGAGGTAACTCTTGAAGAAGATTTAATTCGCCGGGATTTAACCATCAATGCCATGGCAATAGATAACCGTGGCAGAATAATTGATCCTTTTGGTGGTCAGAATGATCTAAAAAAACGTATCCTCAGACACGTATCACCTGCTTTTGTCGAAGATCCTCTTCGGGTGTTGCGAGTTGCCCGTTTTTTGGCAAGTTTTACCCCTTTGGGGTTTCAAATTGCCCCTGAAACCCTCACCTTAATGCAACAAATTGCCAATTCTGGTGTACTAAAAGAGTTAACCCCAGAACGCATCTGGATAGAGACCGAAAAAGCCTTAGCCACCACCAGACCTAGCATCTTTTTTAAAACATTAAAAGAGTGTGGAGCTATTAAAGATGTTTTTTACGAGCTTGATAATTTGGCAGGCCAACTGCAACCAGAACTGTACCATCCAGAAGGGGATGCCTGGATACACACCCTATTATCACTGGATGCAGCAGCTCAATTAAGCCCAAATACCGAGGTACGTTTTGCTGCTCTTATGCACGATATTGGCAAAAGTTTAACGCCTGGCACCGCCCTACCCCACCATTATGGTCATGAAGATACTGGAGCAAAACAGTTAGAAGATTTTTGCTTGCGTATAAAAGCCCCTAAATCTTTTAGCAAACTGGCAATTTTAACTGCTAAATACCATATGCACTGTCACCGAATAGCTGAGATGCGTCCAAAACGTATAGTAAAACTATTAAATCAACTTGATGGCTTCAGAAACCCAGAAATAGTTACGAAGTTTATTATTGCCTGCACAGCGGACAAATGGGGCCGTGGACCAGAAAGAATGAATATACCATACCGAGCTGGAGAGCAGTTAAAAAAGTGTTTAGATAGCTGTCTTAATATTGATAACAGAACCATAGCAGAGGCAGGAAATCATGGCAAAGACTTTGGGGAAGCCTTGCACAAACTACGCATAAAAAAAGTTAGTGATGTTATGGTCTTCAGCAAAAACGATAATTTACATTAAAATCTGCCACCCACCATAAATGAACAAAAGCAAACCAAATATGGTGGTGATATAGTGGGCAATTGATATAGGATCGGTAGAAAACCTCATTTTAAAAGGGAGAAAAGAGAGGGTAATACCCGGTTTTTGCATGGAACAGCTATTGGTTGTGCAGAGATACTGCCCGGTAAACAGATTTATCAAGGCATTAGCCCCGGCAACATTAAACAACCATCCTGTACCAATGATTTTATAGATCATGAAAACTGCTATAGTACAAAGAACAAAACGTAACTCGCGCCAACTAAACATACTACCTCCGCTTATTGAACAACTGGTGAATTAATTTGACTCTTATCGTTAATATTTTTGTCTTGGTACTTATTAGCTTTATGATGTTTACCATAGCCCGTCAAGGCTTGGTAGACCTTGATAGTGGCATGACTGGTACAATATTTTTCACCTCGATAATAGTCCTATATCTTGTGGTAATCTTCCGCATGATCCTGCAAAATATTGCTGCTGGCAAAGACCACGACAGCATACAGGATTTTTTTTCCACAAGCTGGCAAACAGGATTTCGTGGTGAGCCAGACTTAATATTAAAAGCTGTATCTTGGATCGGCACTATCTGTTGGGGACTCTTGGTAATGGCTATAGCTTCAGTAAAAGAGGCGGCAAAAACCAAAGATGCTACTCCAGTTGCTTTAATAGAGATTCCTGAATCATGGGTTGATATTATATGGCACTCAACATGGACCAATTATGCCTATATAATTACAATGCTTATGGCAATATTATCGGGTACTGCTCTAATATTAAAAAGCAGACGCAACAAACGCACTAACGACCGTTATCCATATAATATAATTTTGCTTTTTTTAATATCTATCGCCGGGACCATCTATTTTTATTAGATCATATTAAGCCGAAAGATCTAGAGAAGCCGAAAGTAGACGGCGAGTATAGGGATGTTTTGGTGAGTTGAACAGTTTTGCCGTCTCCTCTTTTTCTACCACAACACCTTGCCACATTACCATCACCTCATGAGACAAAGCCCTTATTACTCGCAAATCGTGAGAAATAAAGAGAAAAGCCAAGCCATGTTTTTTCTGTAATTGGCGCAGCAACTGTAATACTTGCGCCTGCACTGATAAATCCAATGCACTTGTTGGCTCATCAAGAATTAGCAGATCTGGTTTTAAAATCATAGCCCTGGCTATGGCAATACGCTGCCTCTGCCCACCGGAGAATTGATGGGGATAACGCCCTAAAATAGATTTAGGCAGCCCCACCTCATTAAGAGAGTTGGCAATTTTAATTTCTCGTACAGCAGGGTCTGGCTCTATTTCATGGATCAAAAGCCCCTCTTCCAAAATTTGTCCAATGGTAAAGCGGGGAGAGAGAGAGGAGAAAGGATCTTGGAAAACCACCTGAATACGTCGCCGTAGTCGGCGCATTTGCTTACGGGACTGTTTAAACAGAGAGTGACCATCAAAAATGATATCTCCCTGGCCTTGGTTTAAACGCAAAATCACTTCACCAAGAGTGGTTTTACCACTACCAGACTCACCCACAACACCCAGGGTCTCTCCACGACGAATTGTTAAATCAACCCCATCAACAGCTTTTACCATGCCCACTGTGCGTTTAAACAGACCTTTTTTAACCGGAAAATGACATTGAATATTTTTGGCCGATAAAATTACCGGAGCATTTTTCACCCTTGGAGGGGAGTTACTATCAGGAAGGCTAGCTAAGAGAGTCTTGGTGTATTCGTGCTGGGGGGTATTGAAGATAGTCTCAACATTTCCAGACTCGACAATCTCCCCCTGGCGCATTACACAAACCCTGTTAGCAGCTTTTTGTACCATGGGCAGATTATGGGTTATCAACAACATCGCCATACCCAACTCATCTTTTAGCTGGGTCAACAGTGTAAGAATCTGCGCTTGGATAGTCACATCAAGAGCCGTGGTTGGTTCGTCGGCAATTAAAAGATCCGGGTTACGCGCCAAAGCCATGGCAATCATCACCCGCTGTCGTTGTCCCCCTGAAAGTTGGTGAGGAAAACTATTGAGTCGCTGCTCCGGGTTTTGAATGCCGGTCTTATCCAACAATTTACAGGCTTGCTTATGAAGTTGTTTTGGATCTGCTCTATCTTGTGGAGAAAAATTTTCTGCCAGTTGGCGAAAAATTGGATAGACCGGATTTAAGGCTGTCATTGGCTCTTGAAAAATAAAAGCCACCCTATCCCCACGAATAGCTTGAAGTTCCAACTCCGACAACCCACTAAGATCACGACCCATAAACTCAATACGTTGGGCAGAGACTACAGCAGATGATGGCAGAAGACGTAACAGTGAGAGAGAGGCAACAGTCTTACCACTACCGGATTCACCAACCAGAGCCAGGGTTTCACCGCGGTTTATGGAAAAAGAGATATGGTCAACTGCTGGCACCAACTTCTTTTGCCCAAACTCGCCACCCACTCCCGGAAAACTAACGGCTAGTTTTTCAACATTAAGCAGTGGGTTATGTGATACGCCGTTCACTCTTTGCGCGGGTCCATGGCATCCCGCAACGCTTCACCAATAAAGTTAAGTAACAGCAGCATAATTACCAAAACCAAAAATGCTGATAAGGACAACCACCAAGCATCAATATTTGCCTTACCCT
>JADFYX010000259.1 GCA_015232795.1 Magnetococcales bacterium | reverse complement strand
GCCGAATCTAGGTTTAATGGTAAAAAACCGTATTGGGATCGTGAAATTTAAAAGGTTTGTATAAATCACAACTGCCGAAAATATTTCAACCGCTCTAAAAAAGGTTGGGGATCTTTTTTTGTTACGGTTTCACCGCTGCGGGGAAAAAAATTATCGTGTAGTCTGGTTAGGGAAAAACGCAGAGCAGCGGCACGGGCAGTGGTGGTTAGGTGTTTTTTTTCTTTTTTTGTCAGGGGCCGTATCTTCTCATACCCATCTAGAAGTTTCTCCCAGTAACCGGGAATAGGTTTGCCTTTCACATCAAAACACCATGCGTTTCTTGCCACGGCTAAATCGTAGATGTACAGATCGTTACAGGCAAAGAAAAAATCAATTACCCCTGTTAGTTTTTCTTCTACAAACAAACTGTTGTCGGGGAATAGATCGCCGTGGCAAACTCCCTTGGGAAGTTCTGGATTTTGAAAATTATCTTCTAGCCATTGTAGTTCGTTTAATAATATCTCCATGGTGGTGGAATCTTTTGTTTGCAACATTGGGCCGATTTTATTTAGTAGTTCTGCCCATTTTTCTGCTCCCATGGGGTTTTGTCTTACTTGGGGAAAATCTGCCCCGGCTATATGTATGGTAGCCAATATTTTGCCAATTTCATAACAGTGGGTTTTTGTTGGCTCGGTTGGGGAACTTCCGTTTAAAAATCCTGCCAGTAGGGAAGGGCGATTTTTAATGCTGAAATAGGCTTTGCCTTTGGTATCGGCAACGGGGTGGGGGCAGGGAATTCCCTTTTTTGCCAAATGGGTTAACAATCCAGCGATAAAAGGTAGAGCGACTGCCTCTTGGGGATCTTCAACCAAGGTGAGTACGTATTTCTGGGAGTCAGTTGTAAGTTTATAGTTGGTATTTACAACTCCTGCTGAAATTCCCTCCAAACTCTTTATCGGGTCAAGTTTCAACCGGGTGACAACTGGGCTTAGTTCGTTTATGTTAAGACGTGTATAGACCGACAAAACTAGTTCCTTTTTTGTAGCTGTAATAATAAACTCGATATGGCAAACAATCCAATACTCATAGCTGTTACTGGAGCCTCTGGTGCCTTGTATAGCCTGCGTTTGATAGAGATGCTCCTTAAATCTGACCGCTCGGTTGATTTGCTATTATCAGACCCTGCCCGTGTTGTTATTAAACAGGAGTGTGGCCTTGAGTTGCAAGGTGACGGCGAATCTGTTGTTAAAGCAGTTCTAGCTTTTTTGAAATTACCTGCTATTGACAGCTTAGATAATATAAAGTCAAAAAGGTTACAACATTTTGCTTTGAAAGATTGGATATCTCCTGTTGCTTCTGGTTCTGGTGGGGGCAGGGATATGGTTATTTGTCCTTGTTCCATGGGTACTTTGGCACGGGTGCGTCATGGAATTTCAGAAAATTTAATAGAACGCGGGGCCGATGTTACCATCAAGGAGCAGGGCAGGTTGATAATGGTGCCAAGAGAGAGCCCCTTTTCTCCTATTCATCTGGAAAACATGCTGGCCTTGTCACGTCTTGGTGTTATTATGTTACCAGCAGCACCGGGTTTTTATAACCGACCCCAAACGGTGGCAGAGCTTATTGATTTTATTGTGGGCCGAATTCTTGACAGGTTAGAGATAACCCACGATCTAAATCCGGCTTGGCCAAATATTGCAAAAGTATAAAGCATAATTTTGCCTTGAACCATAAAGGTGATATAGACTCTAATGGTAAGTGTTGCAAAAAAGTAAAAATTATTCATTAAGACGCTTAAATTAATTTATTGAGATTAATATGAACAAAATTGAAGTACTCGCTCCTGCGGGTAATTTACCATCTTTAAGGGCGGCAGTTGATAATGGGGCCGATGCGGTTTATTTCGGGTTTCGCAACGCCACCAATGCTCGTAACTTTGAAGGGCTGAATTTTAGTGAAAAAGAGGCTCTTGAGGGTCTGCGCTATGCCCATAAAAGTGGGGTTAAAGCCAATGTGGTGTTGAATACCTTTCCGCAGGTTGATCAGCCGGATATCTGGTATAAAACTGTAGATATTGCTGCTAAAATTGGGGCCGATGCTATTATTCTTGCCAATTTAGCCCTGCTTAAATATTGTCGGGAGAAACATCCAGATCTGCCAATTCACCTCTCTGTTCAAGCTTCTGCAAGTAACTATGAGGCGATTAATTTTTATAAAAAGCATTTTAATATCACACGGGTGATTTTACCCCGAGTATTAACTGTTGAAGAGATAAAGCAGCTTGGATCCAAGACCGACATAGAGATGGAGGTTTTTGCTTTTGGTGGTTTGTGTGTAATGGCAGAGGGACGCTGTTATCTCTCTTCATATGTCACAGGGGTATCGCCCAACATAGAGGGGGTCTGCTCTCCGGCACGGGCGGTGCGCTTTGAAAACCGTGGTGATAAGCTGCAAACCAGATTGGGCAATGTATTGATTGCCGAATATGGTGCAGATGAAGATGCCGCCTATCCCACCATATGCAAAGGACGCTTTGAGGCTAACAACCGGGTTTATCACACCATGGAAGAGCCTAGCTCTTTAAATGTACTTGAGATGTTGCCAGAGGTTATTGAGGCCGGGGTGGTATCTTTAAAAATTGAAGGTCGGCAGCGGACTAAATCCTATGTAGGAACTGTCACCAATACCTTTCGAAAGGCTGTTGATGCCTATTATGAATCACCAGAAAAATTCCGCCCCAAGGGTAAGTGGATTAAAACTTTAAACACCACTTCAGAGGGGGCGACCCACACCTTGGGAACTTATCAAGAGGACTGGCAGTAATTATGAAAATTTCCATTGGACCCTGCCTTTTTGATTGGGGTAAACAAGGTATTAGCGATTTTTATAAACGTATGGCTTTTGAGACCGAGGCTGATATTCTCTACATTGGTGAGGTGGTCTGCTCAAAAAGATTGCATTTAAGCCCCCAAGAGTTGATTAAACTAGCGGAGGAGTTGAAAAGTTCTGGCAAAGAGATTGTTTTGTCAATGTTGGGCTTGGTTATGACGGAAGAGGAGCAGGTAGAAATCCGTCAAATGGCGCAGCTTGCAAAAGAAGTTGGCCTGCATATCGAGGCCAACGATATGGCTTCCATTGGGGTGGGAGAAGGACAGCCGATGGTAGCTGGCCCCCATATTTGCTCTTATAATCCTGAGACTTTGGATTTTCTTGAAGAGGTTGGGGTAGACCGTGTTGTGCTTCCGGTAGAGCTATCTGCCAAGTATATATCGGGTATTTTTCGTGATGTTAAGAGTATAGAGTCCGAGGTGTTTGCATATGGCAGGCTGCCACTGACTTTTTCCGCCCGTTGTTATACCGCACGTGCTTTTAATCTACCCAAGGTAAATTGCCAATATAAATGTGGTGATTATCCCGATGGTATGCCCATGCATACCCAAGAAAACAAGCAGTTTTTGGTTATCAATGGCATAGAAACAATGTCAGAATTGGTCTATAATCTTATTGGGGATTTAAAGACCCTACAGGATATGAATATAGATATTTTACGTCTGTCGCCACAAAGCAAAAATATGGCAGATGTGGTTAATATCTGGAAAAGTGCTATAAAAGGTAAAATTGGTCGTAAAGAGGCATTAGCAAAACTGTTGGAAATTAATGGGAACGATCCCTTTTGCAACGGATATTTTCACGAGCGACCAGGGTTAGAGTTTATTTAAGAAACTAGAGAAAAATGGGGCTATAAAATGCAAATTGATAATGTAATGCTAGACCAGATCACCCAAAATATTATGGGTGTGGTTAATATGGTTGGTGAAAGCCGACAAGAGATGGTAAATAAACTACGTGATGCAGTACGGGATGGGGTGGAGCATTTCGACTTGGTAACAAGAGACGAATTTGACGCAGCGCAAACCTTGTTGAGCAACACCCGCATTAAAGTGGATGTTTTAGAAAAGCAGGTTGCGGAGTTAGAGGCAGCTTTAGCAAAAAAGGTTG
>JADFYX010000258.1 GCA_015232795.1 Magnetococcales bacterium | reverse complement strand
CCAAGAGCGTTTTCACCTACCCCAAGAGGCTGTTGATCACTGCCATCTAATTATGGCACGGGGTCAGGAACAACAGGAAGAGTGGGAGGCGCGTCTCCAGGCTTTTTCCAGCCAATATCCCCTAGAGGGGGCAAGTTTTATCGCGCAGATGGATGGTCAGCTACCGGAAGATTGGAGCATGGACCTTGATAATCTGGCTTTTGACGACGCTCCTCTTGCTACCCGTGTTGCCTCTGGTATGTCCCTCAACGCCTTGGCAGATAAAATTCCCGCCCTTATTGGTGGCTCAGCAGATCTCGCCCCCTCCAACAACACCTGGATGCACGATAAAGGTGAGAGGAATATCCATTTTGGTATTCGGGAACATGCAATGGCTGCGGTCTGTAATGGTATGGCTCTCCACGCAGGTGTTATACCTTTCTGCGGTACATTTTTGGTTTTCTCAGACTATATGCGTGGGGCAATGCGTCTTTCTGCCCTCATGGGAACCCACGTTACCTACGTCTTAACCCATGATAGTGTCGCTGTTGGTGAAGATGGACCCACCCATCAGCCTGTTGAGCATATGGCTACCATGCGTGCCTTACCAGGCCTAATAACCATACGTCCTGCTGATGCCCAAGAGACGGCAGCAGCTTGGTCTCTGGCTATCTCATTAAAAAAACCCATTGCCTTGGTTTTATCTCGGCAAAATTTACAAGTGTTGGACCCTGGGGTACGTGCCAGTGTAAGTAAAGGGGCTTATGTTCTTGCTGATTGTGAAGGAGATCCTGAAATTTTACTGCTGGCTAGTGGTTCTGAAGTACAGCTTGTAATGGAGGCCCATGCCTTGATGAGTAAGGATGGAAAAAAAGTACGAGTTGTCTCCATGCCGTCATGGGAGCTGTTTGCCCAGCAGCCCCAGTCATACCGCGATTCCGTATTGCCCCCCAACGTAACCGCTCGGCTTGGGGTTGAGGCTGGCTCTTCACTTGGTTGGCATCGTTGGGTAGGCGATAAGGGAGATTTAATAACTCTCGACAGTTTTGGTATGTCAGCACCGGGTGGTAAAGCCATGGAAGAGTTGGGTTTTAATACAGATAATGTTGTTGCCAAAGCAAACTCTTTGTTGGCAAAATAACAGCTTATTTCTTAAAATCGCCAGCAATAGATATCCCATCCATTGCATCAGCTTAAATAAAAGATCAAAATGAGTCACCATTCAAGTGGTGACTTTTTTATTTAAAGAGAATTCAAGTTAGTAGTTTAGGAGAAATTTATCCATGAAATTGGGTATTAACGGCCTAGGGCGTATTGGCAAGCTCACCCTGTGGAATCATATTGCCCGCAGGCATTTTTCAGAAATTATCGTTAATGTAGGTCGGGAAGTTGGAGCAGGTTTTGGTGATTTGATCCAACACATAGAGAAAGATAGCTCATATGGCCGTCTTTCTAACTTTTTGCACGGCTTTAATGGCAAAGATGTTATTGATAACATTGATCCAGTAGCCGGAACCCTGACTATAGATGGCATTCCCGTACGTTTTCTGCGTACCGCTCGTAATCCCCAGGATATCGGCTGGAAAGAGGCTGGAGTTCGCATCGTTGTTGACTGTACAGGTGCTTTTTTAGATCCAACCAGCCCGGCTGATGCTTCTGGTGGCTCTATGCGTGGCCACCTGGAGGCTGGTGCAGAAAAAGTTCTAGTTTCCGCACCATTTAAAATAAAAAACAGAGGCTTGGAAAATCCCAACGACAGCATTACAACTGTTATGGGTATCAACGATGAGATGTATGATCCCAGCCAGCACTCATTGATATCTGCTGCTTCATGTACAACCACCTGCCTCTCTTACATGATGAAGCCGATTTTAGAGCATTTTGGTGCCGATCAAATCCTCTCTGCCTCCATGGTGACAGTACATGCTGCTACCGGAAGCCAGAAAGTGTTGGATAGTGTTCCCAGGACCGGGGCAAAAGATATCCGTAAAAGTCGCAGTATATTAAATAACATTATTTTAACCACTACCGGTGCAGCTAAAGCCTTGCGTTTAGTGCTGCCAGAGATGAGTGAGATAGGTTTTATGGCAGAGTCGGTCCGGGTACCTACTTCTGCTGGTTCATTAATAATACTAACCCTAAACCTGCAATCAGCCGATAGAGATAATCCTATCAACAGAAGTGATGTGAATAAAATTTTCCAAGAGGCTGCCCAAGGACCATACCAAAACTATTTAGTCTATTCTGAGGGGCAGAATGTCTCCTCTGACATAATTGGTTTCCCCAAGGCTGCTGCTGTAATAGAGGCTAGAGAGACCCATACCAGAACGGCATATACACGGGTTAACCTGGATAAAATTCCAGGACTGCCAGCAGAAGTTATTACTGCTCTCCATAGCCACACTCTGGAGGTTCCTGTTACCCAGACGGTAATTTATGGCTGGTATGATAATGAACTCGCGAGTTATACTAACATGTTGAGTGAGTTGACTATTCATGTTGCTGATCAATTGCTTTAGGCGGGGGGCAAAATACCATGTCAGATGATGATAGCTTGGTGGAAGAGATTCTTGCCATGATCTTACGCAAAGATGGTTCTATCCGTTATGATTGGACCCATGAGAACAATTTAAAAGATATGTTAAACCCTGAAACATGGGATGAATTTAACTTTGATTCCATAGTGGAGTTGAGCAATAGCGAGATACCTTCAATTGTTCCCGAGCCGTTGGGCTACAAGCTCCAAGAGCTTATATCCCCCACCCATGATAAATTATCTCAGGTGATAAACGGTGTAGGTATAGCAAATAACAGATATTCATCGCCTTTTGTCGAGGCCATTGGGATAACCCTACTCGAGTTGCAAAAAGCTGAGTATAACTTTTATGAAAGTGAAATAATTGTAGAAGATCCAGAAGGTGGAGCAGTTTTACTTCACGATCTTATGGAGTTGGAACTGAGTTGCCATAAAGCAGGCAGCAACAAAAAAAAGCAGGAGAGCTGCCGTCATCTATATTGGAAAATTTGGGAGTTTGCCTGGACCCGACGTATTTTTATAGCCGACGACCATACAGTAGACGCATTAGAAAACCTCTACTCCCGTTATAAATTTTTAAACACCCGCAATCAAAGCATAAAAGCTTCAATCTCCATTGGTAGCAGAACGGAGATTTCTGAAGAAGAGGATGGCAAGCTGGTAGGTTAAATTCTTGGGGTTTTACCTCAAACCCCACTTCGGAAGGGGCATGCCCCTGACTGGGCCTATTCCATTAAATTTAATTCTCCACCAACATTTTTTCTAACTCTTCCGGGGTAAATACCGGCAGACGGCAGACTAGATTTTTGCATACGTAGGCTGTGGGTCTGTTATCTATCATGGATCGGTTTAGCAGGGGCCACTGACTCAGCTCATTGGGTTTGGTGCTGCTGTCTACTCCTGCCAATATCAAACCCGGTATAAAATGGTTGTTTACGGTTTTTATTAACTGTTTGGTGGTTTTGTCCCCTAGAGGGCCGACTATAATCACCTCTTTGGCTGAATCAGGGGTAAAATCCAAGACCCAGAGGAGTTCGGGAGAGTTTGCTGGGCTCTCTTCCAGATAGCTGCCTAGATTATGCAGCCTTTTGCTTGCTTCATCCTCCAGCTTTGCATCTGCGCTAAACAGAGCTAAACGGTGTAGGGCTACTAGTGCCGATGAGTTTCCAGTTGGTGTTACCCCATCATTCAAGATAATTTGTGCTGAGATTTTTGAAGGTTGGTCTTTTGGGGCAAGGGTGAGGTGTTGATCTGGGTTTTCCCCAAATCGCTCTAACATCTCCCCGGCTAGTCTACGTGCTGTGTTTAAATGGCTTAAGTTAAAGTCGCTTTCATAGAGATCCAACAGTGCCTGTATTAAAGTGGCATAATCATCTAAAAATACCACATCTCCTCGCTTTTCTCCTCTGCGACTATGGATAAGTTTCCCTTTTACAAAGGAGTTTTGCAATAGATCAGCCATACAGTTTTG
>JADFYX010000257.1 GCA_015232795.1 Magnetococcales bacterium | reverse complement strand
TTATGCGTATGTTTTTGATACCGGACCGGATGGAGCAACCTGGATGGCAAAAAGAACAGAAGATCCAACAGAATGGGTCTGAGTGCTTATCAATGGGGCGGCATTATCGTTGCCAAACTTAGCCGAGCGCAGATTTAAACATCTCAACTAGCCCCCAAAAAAATGGGGGCTAGTTGAGATATTCAATGGATTGTCATATTTTTCACAATATCAACTGTAGATTTTTGGGCATTCTCTATCTCCTCTGGGGAGAGCTGTGAGGCGACAAAATCACGCACCTGACGCACCTCTTTTTGTCGCTCTTTAGGAGCAACTTGCAGGGATAAACTTAACCAGATGTAGGCTTTTTCCAAATTTTTCTCAACCCCCAACCCCTCAAAATAGAGTGCACCTAAACTATATTGGGAACGTGGATCACCCTGCATAGCAGCTTTAGTAAACCAATGAGCAGCTTCAATGGGGTCTGACGGCATGGAGTCTACCCCTTGCAGGTATAACGTCCCCAGATTGTGCTGCGCCACTACAAGCCCCTGCTCTGCTGCTAACCTAAACCATCTAAAAGCTTTCTCAACATCTTTTTCAACCCCCTGCCCGTTTAGATACATGGCCCCTAAGTTATGCTGGGCCTTGGCATTCCCCTGCTCACCAAGAGCCTTGATTATCTTCAGTTCATTCTCAGGCAGGGTGGAGTTATCACTGTTCATAAATTTAATCTCGCTTATTAAGCTTATTCAATATTTCAGACGCTAAACGGGGCTAATTTATAATGCTTAAGTAGTAGTATAGCAAATATTTTTTATAATATTCTCTTTTATTACAACTTGATAGAACTATAACAAACAAAAAAAACGTTTTAAAAGCTTCTAACAGCTTGCCAAAACGCAGTGGGAATTGCACCATACTCTTTTTGGGAGACAATCTTTCTTAGCCCCATAATGGTAGTTTTTATTTAATAATTTTATAGGATGGGGCTGGGCGAGTTGATACCCCAAGGTTTAACAGACAAGGAGAGCAAAGATGGGAGCTGTTAGTGCGCGAGTTAAGTTAATTGAAGGCATTCAAATGTTGGGAGAGTCCGGTTCTGGCCATACAGTTGTTATGGATGCTGCCCAATCGGTTGGTGGTAGAAATATGGGAATTCGCCCTATGGAGCTACTACTCATCGGTTTAGGAGGCTGTGCCAGTATTGACGTACTCAATATCTTGCGTAAAGGCAGACATGTAGTTGCGGACTGCGTTGCTGAAATTAAAGGTATAAGGGCCGACAGTGAACCCATGGTCTTCACCGAAATAACTGTACATTACACCATTACCGGAACCTCTATTCCCGGCAAAGCAGTTGAAAGAGCCATTAAACTTTCTGAAGATAAATACTGCTCTGCCTCTGCCATGCTTGGAAAAACTGCCGAGATCAAATCTTCATATGAAATTGTGGAGGGCTAACCATGACCAAAGGGAGCTTCTCAGCAATTTTTCGCCACTCACTGCCCATACTGCTGCTTATCGCCCTTATTGCCCCTTTAGGCTCCAATAGTCAGGCAATGAGCATTGAGGAGAATGTCCACTATGAAGTCATTGTTCCCCCAGTGCCACAACCTGGTGATAAACCAACAATTGTAGAGGTTTTTAATTTCAAATGTCCCCACTGTTTCACTCTGCACCATTTTATGGACAAATGGTCAATAATAAATCACAGCAGATATAACATACAATCCCTGCCTATTTTTTGGGGCAGGCAAACTGACATGCCCATTAGAGCTTACTTTGCTGCGGAATTTCTAGGTAAAGGCCCAGAGATGAAAGATGCCATTTTCAAGGCTCACTTTGACCACTCTGTTAATATTGAAAATAGTGATGAGCTTGGATTTTTAGCCGAAGAGATTGGGCTTGACCCAGAAAAATTTAAAAATTATTTAGAATCCTTCGGGGTATCAGCAAAAATTGCCCAAGCCAATAAGCAACAACGTGGTTTTGTTGTTAACTCCACACCAACATTGGTGGTCAACGGCAAATATAGAGTCTCTTTTGGTAAACATGCCGAAGGAAATGCTGAAAAACTGTTTGAAATTGTGGAGACCCTTGCCACACAATGAAGCTGATTGTCCCTATTAAAATGGTTCCAAACCCGACTCTGCCTGTACGTATAAGCCGGGATGCCACAAAACCTCCCAAGCCAGACCTTAAAAACATACCTCTGGTCATCAATCCCTTTGATGAAACCGCTTTAGAAGAGGCTGTTTTACTACGAGAGGCCCAAATCGCCTCTCAGGTTACTGTTGTCTGTATTGGTCCTGATAGTTGGGAAGCTGAGATGCGCACCGCACTGGCTTTAGGGGCTGATAGAGCCGTGCGTATACCTTGCGACTTTCAAGTTTCACCCCTTAGTGTTGCCCAATGTATTAAAGCATTTAGCATATTGGAGGCAGCACAACTCATTATCTGTGGTCGCCAAGGAGTAGATGCGGACCGGGGCAGTGTCGGCCCCATGGTGGCAGCCCTCCTTGGTTGGGGTCAAGCCACTTTTGTCTCTCAACTTAAAATTACAGATAAAACAGCAACCGTGCAAAGAGAAGTCGACGGTGGAATCCATGATTTAACCATACCCCTACCTGCCGTAATTACCACGGACCTGCGCTTAAACACCCCAAGGTACGCAAGCTTACCCAACATAATGCTTGCCAGACGCAAACCGTTAGAGAAGCTAGCAGCCCAAGAGCTAGGTGTGGAACTTGCGGCTGATATAGAGGTTATCCAATTCCTAGCCCCCCCTCCTCGCCCTCCTGTAACCAGGATAAATAGTGTTGCAGAGCTAAAAACCATACTATCTCAGAAGGGGTATTTATCATGAAGATATTGCTGATTATAGGAGACCGATTAGGAGAGTACGACCCTCTGACAGCCAACGGTGTAACTGCCGGATTGCACTTTGGTGATGTTACACTCCTTGCTGCTGGCCCTAACAACCAAAAAAAAGCAGAACAGGCAGCAACAATAAAAGGGGTCAGTGAGATACTATTAGCCAGCCACCCTGCCCTACAAAAACCGGGAGTTGAAAATCTAGCCCTGCAAATCAACAAACTAACACCATCTTTTGATATAATAATGGCCGTTACCTCAACCTTCGGCAGTGATTTAATACCCCGTGTGGCTGCCTTGGCAAACTGTTCACCAATTACTGGGGTTTCGGCTATATCCAAAAACCACGCCCTAACCCGTCCCATAAATGCTGGCGCAGTTCTAGCCCAATCAGCTCTACCTAAAACCCCGGTATTTTTAACTATCAGACCCACAGCATTTCCGGCAGCATGCAAAACAGCAACAACAAATGCAAAAATCACAGTTATAGATCAAGCTTACGAGAGCAATCTTTCCCAGCACACAACATATAGACCATCAGCAAATATCCGCCCAGATCCCGTGGCAGCCAAAGTAGTTGTAGCAGGAGGTGGTGGATTGCAGGCAGGTGGAAGTTTTGAGTTGGTAGAAAAGCTTGCTGACCGCCTCGATGCAGCAGTAGGAGCAAGCAGAACTGCGGTTGACATGGGTTTAGCAAGTAATGATTTACAGATTGGCCAAACAGGCAGAAGCATTGCTCCTGATCTCTACATTGGCTTGGGGATATCCGGTGCAATACAACATTTGGCAGGAATTAAAGATGCGCGAATGATAGTCTCCATAAACAGCGACCCCAACGCACCCCTGCATGGAGCCGCAGATTATGCTCTAACTGCCGATATTTTTTCAGCAGTCCCAGAACTACTGAAAAAATAACAGCAAACCGCAAACAGACTATTTAAGCCAAGGAAAAGCCGTACTGGAAAAAGCAGTCCAGCGAGCGTCTAACTCTCCTCGGACCTCTTCATACTCTCTAGCCCGCCAACCTATCGCTGCTCCAGCATATTTTATTGTATCCACATCTTTTACGCCTTCTAGGAGTCCGTCAATAAGACCGGGCATAACTGAAACATCGTTCATAGTACCTAGCA